>JAUREO010000070.1 GCA_030827365.1 Candidatus Poseidonia sp.
GTCAAGCAGAAGCAGACAGAGACAGAGAAGTGGCTGTTGCGACCAACCGTGCTGCATCCGACAAAGGACAAAAGCAGGCTGACTCCGACCGCCGTGTCTATGTGAACCAACAAGAAGCTGAAGCGGTCAAAGGTGAAAACGAATCACAAGCTGAAATTGCTTCATACAATGCAGAACTTGCTGAGAAAGAAGCAGAGGCAAAGCGACGAACTGAAGTTGCTCGAAGAATGGCTGATGTTGAAATCGAGAAGGCACAATACGAACTTGAAGGACAACGTCTCCGTGCTGAAGAAATTGCTCGTGAAGAGATTTCAAAGCAACAAATCGAGATTGCTGCAGAGGCAGAAGCCGAGCGACAACGAAGAATTGCAAGAGGTCAAGCAGACGCAATTCTCGCCGCCTACAATGCTGAAGCAGAAGGTCAAAAGGCTGTACTTGAAGCAAAGGCGGCTGGATATACCCAACTCGTCAAGAGTGCTGGCGGCGACCCTAAAGCCGCAGCAACATTGCTTATGGTTGAGAAGATCGAGGAACTTGTTGCTCGACAAACAGAAGCCATTGCGAACTTGAAGATTGACAAGATTACCGTTTGGGATTCAGGACAATCTGAAAATGGTTCAACGGCAAACTTCATCTCATCCCTCATCAAGAGTCTTCCACCAGTCCACGATGTGGCAAAGATGGCTGGAGTCGACCTTCCCGACTATCTTGGAAACATGAAAGACGAATGATGGCTTGACAATTTTTGTCAAAAAAACCCCCGTCCGTAGACGATTTGATGCGAGGGGTTCAAAGCCTAAATGAAGTCGAATCAATCTTTAATGAAGTCCGATTTGGAAATTGCTCGTAATGCAACCATGGAACCAATCGAAGCTATCGCTTGGAAAATCGGAATTCCTGCTCATGAATTGATGCTCTACGGCCAAGGACTTGCTAAGATAAGTTGGGACGGCGTCAAGAAACGAATGAACAACGCACAAGGGAATTTGGTCCTCGTAACATCAGTGAACCCAACCCCCTTTGGCGAAGGTAAGACGGTGACGACCATTGGACTTACCCAAGCTCTCTGTGCCATTGGGAAGAATGCTACATGTGTTGTTCGGGAACCCTCGATGGGTCCTGTCTTTGGAATCAAAGGTGGTGCCGCTGGTGGTGGTTATTCTCAAGTTCTTCCAATGGAAGAAATCAATCTCCACATGACAGGTGATTTACATGCCGTAACCTCAGCACACAACCTTCTATCGGCTCTCATTGACAACCACATCAAACACGGAAATGAGTGTAAAATTGACCTGACAAAAATTTCTTGGCCACGCGTCATCGACATGAACGATAGATCATTGCGTAATTGTGTGGTCGGTCTCGGAGGAAATGCCAATGGTATACCGAGGTCAGAACGTTTTGACATTACGGCAGCCAGTGAAATCATGGCTATTTTGGTGCTTGCCTCAGATTACAAGGATCTTCGCCATCGACTCGGAGAAATCGTGATTGGTTCTTCAATCGAGGGAAATCCAGTCAAAGCGAAGCACATCGGTGCTGCTGGAGCGATGGCTCTGCTCTTACGACAAGCATTTCTTCCCAATTTAGCACAAACCCTCGAAGGTGGTGCTGCTTTCATCCACGGTGGCCCATTTGCCAATATCGCCCATGGAAATTCGAGCATCATCGCCGATAAAGTTGCTTTAGCATGTTGTGATATCGTCGTCACAGAAGCAGGATTTGGTTCGGACATGGGAGCTGAAAAATTCATGCACATCAAATCTCATTATTCTGGCAAGAGACCTGATTGTATTGTCATGAATGTCACTGTGCGTTCAATGAAACTCCACGGTGGTGCATTTGGTTCAAAGGGTGGTATTCGACCACCAAAGGAGGTTTTAGAGGCAGAAGATGTCGACGCTGTTCGAAGTGGTGCACAATCAAACCTTGACCGTCATATCCGGAATATGGCAGCATTTGGTGTACCCGTTGTCGTGTCCATCAACAAATTCGCTTCCGATACCGATGATGAAATCAAAACCATCACCGATTGTGCTACAGCAAGTGGTGCGAAGAGTGTCTGTGTCACCGAGGTCTTTGCTCACGGTGGTAAAGGTGGTGAAGCGCTCGCAAAGGCCGTGGTAAAATCCATCCAACAACACGTTGCGGACGGTCGAAATTTTATCCCTCTCTTTACACCTGAAACTCATTTTACCGAAAAATTGGAACACATCGCCAAAAGGATGTATCATGCAAGTCACATCGAAATAGAACCTCAAGCCCAAAAAATGGCAGAAGCAATCACCAAATGGGGTTATGGACACCTGCCAATTTGTATGGCTAAGACACAATATTCGTTTTCACACGATGCAACACTACTCGGAGCTCCAACCAACTTCACTCTACCAGTTAAAGAATTCAGACTCAACGCCGGTGCAGGATTTATAGTTGCCATACTCGGTGACATGATGACGATGCCCGGACTTCCAAAAATTCCAGCAGCAAACAACATGGATATGGACGATGACGGTAATTTGACCGGCGTCTTTGGGTGAATTGATGAGATTACATCGTAAAGAAGAGAATGTGTGGAACATCCACATCGACTCTGATGATGATTTGTGGGTGCTTGCCCGACTGTGCTCCAAAGGATTGCTGTTGACAATGCTCGGGGAGCGACGCGACCAAACAACAGGCGGCGCTGAGGGCGAGAGAGCAAAACAAGCCGAACGGAAAAAAATGATGATTTCACTTTCCATCGAATATGTCGAACATCAGTCGTTTTCTGATTCGCTTCGAGTTCACGGAATCATTCGACAAGCCCCAATCGACATCGGCTCGCACCACACTCATATCGTTACAAAAGGAGATGATATTACCTTAGTGAGTGAATCAGGTTTTTCAAAACTTGATGAAGAGCTCATCTCAAACGCAATTCGGGCTTCCAACACACCTCAAGTTGGATTGCTTGTCATCGAACAAGATGAAATCATTCTGTATTTTGTCACCAATCGAGGATTACGAGAGAGTGCACAATGGACGATGCGAGGCGGAGGAAAACGAATTGCATCAAAAGAATCTGGCTCGATTCTTTCTCAATTTCAAGCCAATGTGGTTGAGAAAATTCTTGAACAAATCGATGATTCTATGCCTCTTATCCTTTGTGGCCCTGGGCATTTTCGTGATGACATCGGCAAATTATTTTCGGCACTTTCCCCCCAGCGGACCATCAAATCCGTTGGAACAAGTATGGGTGGCCGTGGAGCAGCCAACGAAGTGTTGACACAAGGATTGGCTGGTAATATCCTCTCCGAGCACCAGATGAGCAAGGAAATTCTCTTGCTCGAAGATGCATGGACTCGGATGGCAACCAACAACCTCATCGCTATTGGCGAGCAAGAATTGGATGATGCTTTACAAAGAGGCGCAATTGAAACTCTGCTCATCATAGCCGACACATTACGAGACCCTCAAGTACGATCCTTTGGAACTTCATGGTTTGAGTGGGCTGAACAATTATCCGAAATCGGTGCTGAAATTGTTCAATGTTCTTCAGACCATGATGCTGGTCAACAATTATTGGGATTTGGTGGTGTAGTGGCCATCTTGCGTTTTTAGGTGCTCACATGAAGTACATTCATTTCAGAAATCTTGAACAGGACGTGAGAGCGTCACTTCGAGGTTATCGTTGGCTCATCATTCATGGAAGAGAACTCGAACATGCAACAACTGCTCTTATGTTTTCAGAACTTGAGGATATTCTTGTGGCTGTTGACCTTCGAGGACATCAATTTGTTCACGGATTATGGGAGCGAGCAACCCACCTTTGTATTCTTGATACCTCGGAATCAATTGAAAAAATTCTCAAAGCAACTGGCATTACAAAGGTGCTACAGGGCGATGAGATAGACATTCTTTCTGAACTTTGGTAAGCATGGGTCCGGAGGGAATTGAACCCTCGATCTTCGCCTTGTAAGGGCGACGTCATAAACCCCTAGACCACAGACCCATGTCGTGCTGAAGGCTCGCCTTTTTCAAGAATGCGTTCTCTCCAATAACCTCAAATCATGCCTTCGGCACGACAGAACATGGATGCAGATGTCCATGGGACTGCAGCCCGCCTCGCTCGTCGCTTGAAAGCAGGGGGTCATACCATCACCCTCGCTGAGTCTTGCACTGGTGGGTTACTCGCAAGCACACTTACCGACATCGCTGGTTCAAGCGAATGGTTCAACCAATCATGGATCACCTATGCAAATGCAGCAAAAATGAGAGAGTTGGGTGTACAAGAAATAACACTGGCAAAACATGGTGCAGTTTCTGCTCACGTAGCCATCGAAATGGCAAAAGGTGCGCTTGAGCGTGCCCATGCTGATTACGCAATTTCTATCACAGGCATTGCTGGCCCGACCGCAGATTTGACTTCAAAGCAAGTCGGTAGCGTCTATGTGGGGATCGCATCGCATTCTTGGACGAACGCAGAACACACACAAATAGGTGGAACTCGTTCGGAAAACAAAGAAGGATTCGTATATTTTGCCCTACTCAAAGCGATTGAACATTTCGACCAAGCGATGGAAAACGCGAAGAAGGCAAAGGAAGCCGCGGTCATGAAAGAAGAAGAATTGAGGCAAAAAGCAATCAAATTTGAACAAGAGCGAGCAGCCCGAGAAAAAGCAGCAAGAGAATCTGCACCATGGCAGGATGAAGCATGGAGTGCATCGAGCAAAAAAGAAGCTGATATCGCATCCGAAATCACTTGGCAAGACAGCGAAGAATGAGACAGCGAACTCCATCATTTCGTTTTTAGAGTGTGAACCTTCAACTCTACACATGGGTGAGCTGTGGCCGGAAATTTTCGCACTTTTGCGAAGTAGGTCACTTGCTGCAACAAGGGATGCAAGGTTATTCATCCTTGAACAGGAGCATCCATTGAATTTTGTTGAAAAACTCCTCAAACATGACCTTGGTACTGGACTCTTGACGGTTTCACACATTCAAGACATACAATCAACATCGGCATCATTATCCCCTCCACAAACCTCCGAAATCAATCAACCAATTCTTGCATCTCAACCAAAAGACCTCGCAAGAACCATTGCCCCAATTCATGAACCAGAGCCACTCGATATTGAATTTCAAAATAATCTTCCAGGTTGGAGGCAAAGTGATTTTTCGGCAATTGCAAATGACGTTGAAACTGATTTAACCGTTCATTATGATATCACAGGCCAATCACTTACAGAAGGAAAAATGAGTGATATTACTGCCTGCTTTAATGATCGTTTGAAGCGAATTCGAAAAATGATTGAAGCGAATTCAAATCTACCGAGAAAATCTCAAGAAATTTCAAAACTACTCCAAGAGACCCACAGATACCAAGGCTACGAAAATGTCGCAGTAGCCATTGGCCTTGTCAATGAACCGAGATACACAAAAAATGGTCATTTGTTGTTCAGCATTGAGGATGAAACAGGAGAGTTACCATGTTTGTTGACCAAACGAACAGGCGATGAGAGGGATAGGGAACAGGAGGCAGTCTTAGAAGCAGGGCTGATGCCTGATGATGTCCTTGGTGTCTCGGGAACTTTTAGCCAATCAGGCGATATTTTCTATGTAAACGACCTTCACTTTCCACTTGAACACCAACACCAAAAGGTATCAGCAGAGGTGGGCGTGAGTGTTGCTTTCCTCTCCGATATTCATGTCGGTTCGAAAACCTTCCTTGAAGCACAGTGGCACAAAATGGTTAGATGGTTCCATTCGGACCCACTTGCAAAGACCATCAAATATCTCATTTTATCCGGGGATTGTGTCGACGGAGTCGGTATTTATCCAGACCAGGACCGTGAACTTGCGATACCAGATTTGTTCAAGCAATATTCAGAGTTTGCACGGCTTCTATCACTCCTTCCAGATTGGGTTGAGTGCCTCATGCTTCCTGGAAATCACGACGCTGTACGACCAGCAGAACCTCAGCCAACCTTTGAAAAAGACATTCAACTCGATTACAATTCAACAACATTTGTGGGTAATCCATGTGATTTCTCACTTCACGGCGTTCGATTGCTTTCATACCATGGAAAATCAATTGACGATTTCGTTGCTGGTCTTCGCACAGTGACATACAGCGACCCTGTTGAGGCAATGCGTGAAATGTTACGAAGACGACATCTTGCACCACAATGGGGAGGCAAAACTCCATTGTCACCTGAGCCGGAGGATGGACTTGTCATTCAAACAGTTCCAGATATCTTTGTGACCGGACACGTGCATGGACATGCATGTGTCGATTTCAGAGGCACAACATTGGTGTGTTCGAGTACATGGCAAGACCAAACTTCGTACCAACGAATGCTTGGTTTCCAGCCAAAGCCGTGTATGCTCACCGTCATTAACTTGCAAAGTCACAAGTCGGTTTCAATTCCCTTTGCTTGATTCAAGACCGATTATTGGAAGAATCCCAGTCAAGTTTTTCTCAGTGACAATTGGTATGCCAACGGCCTCGAATGCCTGGAATGAACTTTCCCTCGTAGGACAAAATCCAATGAAATGACTCCCTTCAATCTTCATCGAAAGATCCATTTCAGAATCGCCAACACTGACGCATTCA
>JAUREO010000071.1 GCA_030827365.1 Candidatus Poseidonia sp.
ATTGCGAGTAATCTTTTGCGTAGGTTTCTGTTGATTGTTCGGTCTTCGTTTCTGTCGCAGCAGGAAGTAAAGCATCAAGAGCCGAAAAATGAAGTTGTGCTTGTCCTTGTGGCGATTCTTCTAGCTGTTTTTTAGGAGATGGGCCTGTTTTCGGAGGTCCGACTCTTTTCTTTGGCGGTGCAGGTTGAGGCTGCTTGCTAGTGAGGGCTGGTGCAACTTTCACTTGTTCCTCAATTTGACCGAGGTCAAGGTTGGCTACTTCATCATCGACATTTTTACGTTTCCGTACGAGGATGACACCAAGAATTGCAAGGAGTGCTAAACCACCGCCTACTCCTGCAACAACAGCACCGAACATTGAGGAGCTGGTCTCATAAGACACGGAATAATTGTTGTCGGTTTCGTCTAATTCCCATACCATCTGTTGAGAATCGAGGACAACGAGTAATTGCCACTTTCCTTCTGGTATGTCCACGTATGCATTTATTTTTGTTATGACATCCGATGACAATTGTCCATAACTCGTTTTCTTCGCAATCGTATGCTCATCCCCAACAACTGTGAAGATCGTCACGTTAAAAGGAACTTCAATATCTTCACCTAAGTTGTAAAATCTGACCTCAAGCAAACTGCTTTCTCCTGCGACCATATCTTCTTTCCATGTTATTCCATCAACTACAAGATTTGGCCCTTTGTTTGAAAGGGATTTCAAAAGCCATGGATCGTTCTTTGTGTTCCCAGTGCTTGAGTAAAGAGCCCAACCTGCATCATCCGAACCACTTGCCCAGCAAGCAAGCGATGCTTGAGCCGACAGCTGTGAAGGGTCGCCTTGGCCTGAAAAATTGTACAGGAATGTGAACATTGTTTTGTCATCAAACACGGTTGTCGAGTTCCGAATTTGAGTGATTTCATCCCAAGTGACATCATTCGAACGAATTTGACATGTCAATTTTAATTGCCCTGACCAGCCTTGGGGCTCGTCGATGTTGACACCTACCTCAACTGCATCCAATTTATATCGAGAGACGCTAAAACTCATGCTTGAAGGCAAAATTTCTGGTGCGGTGGCATCGATGACGAAATTTGGAACAAGATACTCTGCAATTTTGACTGTTTCAAGCGGGTCCCAAACTGAAATCTTGACCTCATTGATAAGACCACTACGCATAGGCGTTGGAATGAGAAACTCGATTTGACCATCTTCAACGTCGACATCGACGCCTCCAGTCCATCGATCGAGTTGTATTTTGCCCTCCCACCTCAGTTTGACTGTGCCATCGTAAGGCGTCAAACTTGTTGCGTGTATTAAAGTCGCTTCGAACAATAAGTTATCTTCACCCATGACGATGACATTTTCAACGATATCGTTTTGAATCGGACCATCAACATCACGAAGTCCATGAATTTCGATATTCATTTCTTTTTGCAACAACCAAGCATTCTCATAATTCGTTCGGTTCGTTCCATCATGATCTTTGACAACCACATCGAGTTTGCCATTAATGAGTCCTCCAAGGGAGAACGACCAAGCAATTTCAGAGTTCAACTGAAGCGTCAAAATGTCCGCTTCGTATGAAACAACACAGTCCATTGCCGTAACGAGCAAGCGTGCATCCAAAGAAGAACAACCATTGATGTGCGGCTGATAGAGAATGCCAAGCTTATTATCGCCTCCAATTTCAACGATGATTTCAGTGATATCATCAATATCATTTGCATCATACACTTGGAGTTCAAATGCAAGATTTTTGGATGGCTCAAGCAAGGCTGCAGTGCCGATTTTTTCCGAGGTGATTTCAAAAGAGAGTAGTTCACTTAGGCTTGCTTCACGTGTTTCCCAAACTAAATGGCTCAAACCATTTGAGGGGGCTGGCAAATTGAATCCAGCGACATCATTTCCAACAAAGAGCACATGAACAAATTGATGGTCGTCATTGACCGTATCGTCGACTGATACATTGAGAAACCAAGAATTGATGTTATTTTCTATGCTATAATTGACTGGAATAAATTCTATAGATTGTGGGTATGAATCTAAAGAGCCTCCATTTATACCATCATGTTCTGCTTCAATCCAAAGGAAGGCTTCGAGAGTTTGATTGGTAAATCCTCCGACATCATAGACTTCAATTCCAACGACTCTATCTGCATATTCATTCGAATACGAGTTGACTTGTGGATACGTGCTCATGAGGATTGGTTCATCGGCATTAATCGTGAAAAACAAGTCCTCTCCATCCACATCAAGCGACCAATCTTGGTCGGTTCGTGCCTCAAACCACAAATGTGCATTCCCAGATACCCCTTCAGCGAGATTTATTTGAGCGATGTATGATTGTGCCTTTGGCAAATTGAACCATTCTGTTGTCAAATTATCCCACAATCTCTTTCCTGAAATTTCATCTTCCTCAAAGGTTCGCACATCGATGTGAAGTCGACCTTCGATGTCGCCTTCAAGCATTCGCAAACCTGAATTCTTGAACACACGGTCAACTTCGACTTGAAGAGAACTTGTTGACGGTATGACTTCTCCGGTCTCCAATGAAGAATCACCAACACTTGAAAATGAAGAAATAACATTGAGTACTTCAACTTGGACCTCTTTATCGAGAGATATCAAATCGGGTGAAGTATATGTGACATTCCGTTGTGCTTTCGTTCCAATCCTGTATACGAGGTAATCCGATTGAACGTCTTTCGAAAGGGAGACTCGCCAATCAAGAAGGACTCCTTGATCGTCGCTTGAATTGATAGAAATAGAAACCTGCTCTGTAATGAGAAGTTGGTCCACATCTTTGAGGCTCAATTGTTGGGTTGAACTGTTGTAGGTGGCCGTTGACCAAGATGAACCTGGAAGATAAATGCCGTTTTGGTCACTTTCCCTGAATGCTATCCAATAGTCTCCAGGCATGGTCACCCCGTGATGATGCGTTTGAAACAGCACAGGGGCGCTAGATGGTTGCATCGATACGGGTGTTGTGGGCCCAAGGGATGCTTCATCAGCACCAATGGTGACATAATTCATCCTTGGCATAATCCAATCATTCAATTCAGTTGAAGTAAATCTCACACGATATTGAAGAAATGGCAAATCCTCAAGACTTGACAGTAAAGACAGATTCGATTGACCGAAAAATGAATTCACTGGTATCGATGCTGGAACCCAATTTGCTTGAGGAAGTCCTGCTGCGGTTGTCGCAAGTCTGTATTGAAGTAAAGCCGAAGTTCCCGTTGGTTCGTAGGCTGTAAAATCAAGCCATATTCCTGAGGCACTTCCCTTTGTACCCGAACGCAAATCAATGGCCGAACTCGTCAACCAACCTTCAAGATGATCTGGATTCTCGTACATTCCGGTTTCCGATAGATACTGGAGGTACACATAATACGGGTATTGCGTTGCTTCACCACCAGCATAGACAAGTGTCCCACCGGCATTGACCAATGTAGATTCATACATTCCAATTTGTAGTGTATTATGTGTTCTCCACGTATTTGTAAAGGGATTGTATCCGAATGTTTTCGTATTGATGCTAGCCATCCAACCCGAGCCACTGTATCCTCCAAAAATAACGATTTCATCATTAATGACCGCAGATGCATATGATGCAAAGTTGTTGGTAGAATTAGGTAATCGCGTCCATGTATCGGTTCCTGGGTCATACATTTCAGAAATATTTGTTGTACCGATGACTGTTGTATTTGTTGAGGTATCAAAATACTGCACCAAGCCACCATAAGCAATCAATTTTCCATGAAATGGTATCAAATCAAATGCAAGTCTTTTGTGAGACATATTCGCCATTTCTGTCCAGACGTCATTGACGGGGTCATACCTCATGAGACGGTCGGTTGGGTCGGACCTTGCTTGATTTGCCACCCCTCCTGCGATGTACAAATATCCATTGTGTTCTGTTGTTCCAGCAAGACCAACGCTTTTTCCACTGGGCATGTTGGTTCCGTTAGACCAATTTTCAGTAAGGAGGTCGAGGACCTGAACCATCCCAGTAGCTTTAATTTCGGGAGTTGTAAAGGGATAATGGTCACCAATGGCATAGACTTTCGTTCCAATTTTTACACAATCATGATACTGTTGAGTGTAAGGCATGGTGATGCCTGCAGGGTCCCATGTGCCGTTGGTCACATCAAAAATTTCTATCAATGACGTGGCGGTTTCATCACCAGTTTGAAGCGGATTTGGGTCCACCATTCCACCCATGAAATACACTTCATTTGTCATGTCGTTGTAAAATGAACATCCGGCTGTTCTTGGCATCGACAATCCATTTCCATTCGTTGCTGACCATTGAAATAAAGGGCGTTCAATGGTGGTGATTCCTGTTTGACTGTCAAAAGTAAGGTTGGTGTAGGTAAAACCTGCGGTTTTGGGAAATGTGGTTTGATTAATAATAGATTGACCATCATTGGTCGTCTCCAATGTTTCTTTTGAAAAATAGTTCAAATTTATCGAGGAGTACAAAGAGAGAACAAAAAGCAATGCAAGAGAAACTGCAACAAACTGTTTGTGCTTGCTATGAGCCATAAACACCCGAATATGTTGAAGTTTGTATATGCATCGAATTGTGGTTTTCACAAATGACTACCTTCATGTAGTGTCATCACCGGCGCAAAATAAGGTCACACTATGAACAAGTACATTGCACGAGATCCTCGGACAGGTCAACCGATTAAGGTCGACAAGAAAAAGGGTAAAGCGAAGCAACAAGTTTTGCGCAAGGGACCGTGGAGTGTTCTGCGCCCCTCACAAGTCATGGATTTGGCCACCGGTCAAGTGGCTTCGATTCAAGTCCGCTGGCAAGGTAAAGAAAAAAAGTTGACAAAAAAAGATGGGATTGAAGGTATAGCCGAATTACCTCGTCAATTGACTGCTCCTGCTCATATAGCCCTAATCGAGGCATTTGGGTCCAATCAATACGATGTTCGGGCTGCCGCTTTAAGAGTCATGCCCACGTTTGCAACTCGGAAATCAGACGAACTATTTGACTGGTTATCTGTTCTTCTCGATGATGACCATGAATATGTTCAACGGGCTGCAAGTCAAGCGCTCATCGAATGTGCTGCATATTTTCCAAGTGGCATCGAATCATCACTACTCAACGAAGTTCGGCATAATGATTCTCGGCGCAGGGAAGCAGGATGGAATGCTCTCGAAATCTTATCAGAGCATTGGCCTGAGGTAGCGGCTGACCATATTGATGGATTATTGCTTGAAGATGAAAATGTGTTGCGGCAACGTGCTGCAAAATTAATTCAACGTATTTTGAACAAAAGTTTTGCAGCCGCTTGGGACCTAGTTTCTTGGTGCCTCAATGATGATGATGCTCAAGTCCGACTCTCAGCAGCGAAAACACTCCCTACATTAGCAAGGCATGATAATCGAATCGCCACATTATTTGCTGAAAGGACCCTCACTGATGCAAACCCCGAGGTTCGTCTTGCTGGAATCAAAGCCATGACCTCACTTAACCGTGACTCGGGACGTGTCAAAGACCTCATCATCCAAGGAGCACGCTCATCAGACATCCGAATTCGAAGGGCAAGTATCGAATTACTGCCAAGAATCTTGGGCGAAGACCAACTTCGGATATTAGCAACCGATTTGCTTCAAAACGAGAAGGATACCAAACTCATCGCTTCACTTTCAGAAATGAGATACGATGCTGCACTTGAGGGAAGTGAAGAAGAAAAGAATGCTGCCCTTTCTCCTGCCTTGCCGATTCCCGAACTTGACCGTGAACTTTCGGCGTTGAGATCCTATGTTCCCGTGGATGATTTGGATGTATCACCAAGTAAACCAACAAGCGTAACTTTTGAGGATGAAGTAGATGACGAGGATGATTACGAGCAAGATGAAGTGCGGCATGATTAAGAAGAGGTGCTTAGTGGACGACCTGTTTGAGAAGTGATTCTATGAGTGAGGACCAACCGTTCAACACAAAAGAAGAGCAATTTGAGCGACTTTGGAATGGTGAAACACCAAAGGGCATCAACCGAGCAAAATCGCAAAAATTCCAACAATATATTCTCGAACATGTCCGACAGATGCGTCGCTCATTGACCAAAGAAAATGCACGACGCTATTGGATGGGGGAACTTCAGAAGGAAGTTCAAAACACAGAATACTAATCGTACGAGAGTTGCCACACCTCGGCAACTCAACATGCACAAATGAGGTGAGGTAATGTTTACGAAGAAAACTTTCAGCGATTACGGGCTCTCAGAAGAACTGCTCTTGGGCATAGAAAAAATGGGTTGGTCACATACGACTCCCATACAACACGATTCAATTCCATACGGTCTTCAAGGAAAAAATATCATTGGCCAAGCCCGAACCGGTTCGGGAAAAACCGGTGCATTTGGCATTCCGATT
>JAUREO010000072.1 GCA_030827365.1 Candidatus Poseidonia sp.
TGATTCGAGAATTCTTCCTTCAACAAAACGGATTCCACGATGTTGACGCCTTTTGTGACATCCGACTCCAATACAAGATGGCAAAAGCAATTCTCACCTTCCAAGATGCAGCTAAGACTGCAATGTCAAGTGGTGCAGCCCTTGGTGATGTTGTCAACGTTCCAGGCCGCTCAGATTTGATGAGAGGTCGTTTCGAAAGTGGATATATTGATACAATTGAAGGCATGGTCAAGGAGATGGTGTCTCAAATTGAAAGCACGGTAGGTGGAAATTAGAGGTGATATGATGAGCGGAAAAGAATACAGAACAATTACAGATGTGAAAGGACCTCTTGTCTTCTTGAACAAGACCGAACCAGTAGCCTTTGGTGAAATCGTATCAATTCGCCTATCAAATGGCGATATCAAGAATGGCCAAGTTCTCGACACCTCGGATGATCTGGTGATTGTCCAAGTTTTTGAAGGAACAGCAAGTATTGACCGTGAGGCTGGCGTCACCTTCATGGGTGACGTGTTCAAACTACCTGTCAGTACCGACCTCGTTGGAAGAATCCTCGATGGTGCTGGTCGACCTCGTGATGGTGGTCCAGAAATCATCGCTGATGAAAAAGCCGATATCATTGGTGCTGCGATCAACCCATATAGCCGACAATCCCCTCATGATTTCATTCAAACCGGAATCTCCGCAATCGATTGTTGTACGACTCTCGTTCGTGGACAAAAATTACCAATTTTCTCAGCATCAGGTCTACCACACAATGAAATCGCTCTCCAAATTGCAAGGCAAGCTAAATTGAAAGGTTCCGATGAGCAATTCATCGTGGTTTTCTGTGCAATGGGAATTACCGCCGAAGAATACAACTTCTTCAGGTCAGACCTTGAACGAACTGGGGCCCTTGAGAATGCGGTTTTGTTCGTGAACCTTGCTGACGACCCTGCAGTTGAGCGAATTATTACACCACGTCTAGCACTGACTGCGGCTGAATACCTTGCATTTGAGAAGGATTACCACGTTCTCGTTATTTACACTGATATGACAAATTACTGTGACGCACTTCGACAAATTGGTGCAGCACGTGAAGAAGTTCCGGGTCGACGTGGTTACCCAGGTTACATGTACACTGATCTCGCTATGTTGTACGAACGTGCAGGTATTGTGAAAGGAAAGAAAGGTTCCATCACACAATTCCCAATTTTGACCATGCCTGGTGACGACATCACCCACCCAATTCCTGACCTTTCGGGTTACATTACCGAGGGCCAAATTGTGATCAGCCGTGAACTCCATCAGCAGGGTATCTATCCACCGATCAATGTCCTTCCTTCGTTGTCTCGATTGATGGGTTCGTGTATCGGTGCAAAGACAACCCGTGAAGACCACAAATCAGTTTCTGACCAAATGTATGCAGCCTACGCACAAGGCCGTGAACTTCGAGGATTGGTTGCTATTGTTGGTGAAGACGCACTCAACGAACGTGATAAGCAATTACTCGACTTCTCCGGTGTCTTTGAAGATAGATTCCTCCGACAATCACGTGATGAAGACAGAACAATCGATGAAACCCTCGACCTTTGCTGGACATTGATGGCCTCAATCGACACGAAATATCTCGTACGATTGGACCAAAAGTGGATCGAAAAATACCATCCAGAAAACCGCAAGTGAAAACAAATAGGAAGTGAGCAGCATGGCTTTGGATATCAAACCAACACGCAGCGAACTTATCAAGCTGAAAGCAAGAATTAAGCAAACTAAAAACGGTTATAATCTTCTGAAAATGAAGAGAGACGGTCTTTTCCATGAATTCCGTCAACTTCTTGCAGAAATGATTGAAGCAAAGCGAGATTTGACGAAGGCATACCAACTTGCAAAGCAAAGAATAGACCTCGCCAATGCAATCGAAGGTGGCCTTGCTGTTCGTGCTGCAGCAATTGCGAACTCAGCTCATCCTGAGGTCGAAGTTGAACGACGAAACATCATGGGTGTTGTCGTACCTTCAGTGAGTGGTACAAATCTCAAATCAACATTTAGGGAACGTGGTGTAGGATACATTGGTTCATCGCCCTACATCGACGAAGCAAGTGATTCGTTTGGTGAGTTAATTGAAAAAATTGTCAAAGCATCTGAAATGGAAGCAACCCTGAAGAGGTTATTGCAAGAAATAGAAGCGACCAAAAGAAGAGTCAACGCATTGGAATTCAAGGTTATCCCAGAACTTGAAGAAGCAAAGGTGTTTATTCAATTGAGACTTGAAGAAATGGAGCGAGAAGAAACATTTCGACTCAAGCGATTCAAGAATAAATAATTGTTCATTAATCCTACAACCTTGGAATCGTTGGTTTCTTGATGGTTGCCGATGACAGCATGACGCAAGGGGAATGAAAGATGGGCCAAGATTCATCGTCCGATGGCAACGAAGATGTTCTTCTTGCTCACCCAAAGTCATGGACACAGCATGAATTACTCGAAAATATTGTAGCACGGTATTTTCATATCCAATCCAATAAAGGAGGCCGATGGCCAACTTATTCGATTCAGTGTAAAAATGACAATGATGATGAAAATCTCAAACATGAGGAACTTAATATTCATCTTGTCAAATTGGGATGGATGTCAAAGATTCTTGGAGATGAACCGTTTACATTGATCGTTTTTCCAATACCTGAAAAGCAATTTCCTTCGATGAAAACCAAATCGTTGTTTTGGATTTTCTCATTCTGCAGTGTGTTGTTGGCAGGTAGTTTGTTCCTTGAACCTTCAAATCAATCCTCTTCTGAAAGGTTGATTCAGAGTTTGGCATGGTATGCATTACCAATGATGTTTGTTCTGATGATTGCCAATGTGATTCAAAAATCCATTGCCAAAAAACATGGAGTACGTCTTGGCCCAATCTTACCAATTCCCGACCCATCAATCGTTTTGTTTTATTTTGGTATATTGCCAAATTCCTTACTTCTTTGGCCATTTGGCCTCTTGTTTTTACCGACACTACCAAGAATGGATGCAAGGCCTTGGCCGAATCGATATTCATTAGGGATTTCTTCAATAGCAGCCCCAGTGGTTTTCTTTGTCTCAGGTTGCGTGTTATTCCTAGTTGGTCTCTTTCTCACACCCGACTTTGTTGCAATACATTCGACTCCGTATCTCATTCAACCACCATTGTTGATTGAATTTTTAAGTCAATTTATCGTATCAAGCAACCCAAATGTGTTGTATGCTTGGGCTCATCCTTTGGTCTATGTTGGCATGTTTTTCCTCATTCTTTGTTGGGTTCTACTTTTACCCGTACCCACATTCCCTGGTGGACGAATTATGATTTCCCGAATGGGAATGTTGGAGGCAAGAAGTTCAAGCACGCAGACATTCTTATTGCTGATCTTTCTTGTTTTTGCCATGCTTTTTGATGTCTTTTCCTCCTTTGGAATGTGGTTTTTGATTCTTTCAATTTGCCTTCCTCTAATTTTCTTTTACGGCAGCGACATTCGAAGTCCGTTTATCACAAACGAAATTTTGGAATTAGATGGTTCCCAGCACAGAAGATTAGGAACATTATTGTTGTTGATTTTCATCTTAGCTTTACCAAATCAAATTCCCTTAGGGACGAATGACTCATGGAATGAGCCATTATTTTTACACTCAAGCGACATCAAGTCTGCAACCCTACAAGAAGATGGCACATGGTTCTCTACAACACAATTTGACTTTGAAAACCCATCTTCAATTGAACAGCGATTCATCATATCAGCTTACCTTGAGCACGAATTCAGTTCGTGGAAGATGGAATGGAACTGTGCTGGAGAAGACACGTACTCACATGACAACCAAGGGTGTGGATCTGATGTAAAGCCAGGTTACATCCATCGTTTTTGGCTCAATATGACTTGGGATGCTCCGCACACACCATATGCAAGCGATATCTTACTCGTGATTCAAATCAACGATGAGATTGAATATACTTCTGAATCATTGGTACCATCAACCACAGTATACACTTCAGATTCTTGGATGCGAAATTCAACCTCTGGCAATGAGCAATGGTGTATTCAATTTTATTCAAACGCATTGAATCAAGAAATGTACAATGTGAGCATTGATTATCTTTCAATTGATAATCTTCAATCAGATGCAATACGAATTGATGGCGTTTTAACCAATTCAACTTTGTACGAAGAATTGCCAAATGAATTGTGCATGAATGGATTGGATGAACTCATTTTTTCAGTAACACGTCCAACGATTCGAATCAATAATCAAACATTTTCACCTATCTATCCACAACTCCGTCCTTTAGAAATGATTATTCCAAGTCAGGGTTGGCTTCTATCAAGCGCTGGCTCCCGTCCGTGGGGCTCTTTCTTTGAGCCAAATCATCTTTTGGCAAATCAACAAGAATGCCCCATTAATCCAATTGTCAGTGTACCGACTCAACCCTCTCAAGGAGAGTGGGTATGGAATACAAACATTCGACCTATTGCACGTATTCCATCGGTTGAAAATACTCCGAATCTTACCCTACTCGTTGAACCTAATACCATTGTTTCAATTTGTGAGTCCGCCTTCAATCCCTACCCGCGATACCAAATGAATGTGGTGGAAGGGCCTGAATTGCTTGTTCAGTGGCAAAGCGGTACAACCCGACTGTGGACTACACCTTGGTTCGTTGGCCTCGAAGGGTCATTTTTTGCATCTGATAATGGCAATATTTCCATTCATAATCCTCATTCTGAAGAGATTCCATTTCGTCTCTCCATCTCAGGCGATGGCACTGGATGGGAATTCCCAGCAGAATTGATTGAAAATTCGAGCCTCTCGACAGGTGTACATCATTTCCAACTCAATCCGCCTGCATCACCTTACTCTGCATTTTGGCTAAGCCATCAATCGGGAGAAATTGTATTTCACTTTACCAGTTACAGGTGATGTCATGAGGGTCTCTATCTTCGGGGTAGGCGCAGTGGGAGGATTACTTGCAGCAACTTTGTCTCATTATACCGATGCAGAAATTCATTTACACGTTCGAGGAATTTGGGGCTCAAACCTACTTATCCATGGCCTTCAAGTTGAAAGTGAATCTACGATTTCAGTACCTCCCGAAGCCTTTGATATTTCTTTTGATGAACATGATTTCCCCCCAACATTGGAACATTCATCCGATGTTGCTTTGATTTGTTCAAAAGCACCTGATTTGGAAAGATTACTTCCAATTGTAGTTTCAACACTCAAGCCAAATGGCATTGTGTGTATCCTATCAAATGGCCTCGGACTCGTTGAGATTGCGCGACGTCATCTTCCCCCTGATTCCATGATTTATACAACGACAACCCATGGAGCATATCGAACGGAGGATCGAATAATTTGGGCTGGTAAAGGGGCCATCCAAATTGGAACTTCAAACTCAGCAGCACATCATGAGGCGGTTGAGCAATTTATTGCATTGCTTGAACAAGCCCAATTAAATCCGGAGACCAAAGAAGATGGTCGTGCAATGATATGGGAAAAAGCTCTCATGAATGTGAGCATTAATCCAATCGCTGCGCTCACTGGAAAGAGAAATGGTGAATTGTTATCGACGGAAATTTTTCAACATTGTATGAATATTTTCAAGGAAGCTGCTACGATTGCCCGTTATGAAGGCATTGAGGTCGCCGATGAATTGAATTTTGAGAAAAGACTCACACAGGTCTTACAATCGACATCCGAAAATCAATGCAGTATGCTTCAAGACATTCAATTTGGGCGTAAAACCGAAATCGATTTTCTCAACGGAAAGATTGTTGATTTGGCTGAAAAACATGGCATTCCAGCCCCATTAAATGCAATATTGACATCTATGGTTCGTTCTTGTCATCCTTAAGGTCGATGTTGAAATGAAGGCCTCGATTTGATGATTGTTGCAATGCATCTTCCACAACAAGACTACCTACTTGGACTAAGTTTCTTAATTCGATTAATTCTCTCGTTGGCGTGCTCGACTCCCATATTAAACTGATTTCTTTTTCAAGCAACTCAACCCTACGCCTTGCTCTATAGAGCCTTTGGTTGCTGCGTACAATCCCCACTTCGTTGAGCATGAGGTGTTGTAAAGATCTCAAATCATTCCTCAAAGGGGCATGTTCTTTCAATTGTTGGAGGCCATCTGCTCGCCAATCAGGTAATGGCTGTGTAAAAGTCTCATGACTGTTCAAGATGATATGCGAGGCAGCATTGTGGGCAAAAACAACCGCTTCAACGTGGGCATCAAGTATACCACGGTCGGTGGCCGTTGGTTTGGCGCGGAAATCGATGAGACCGCTACCCTTCGAACTGGTGAGATTGTATTC
>JAUREO010000073.1 GCA_030827365.1 Candidatus Poseidonia sp.
GTTGTTTTTGCAAAAATTTCTATTTTTGCTCTTCTCATCCCAATTGAACTAGTCACGTCATCGGTAATTGAGAGGAATCTTTCGAATTCATCGGGTGTGAATGAAAATATGTACACGAAATTACTCATTTCAGCGTATGACGATGGCATCATTACGGACTTGGAACGTTCTATCCTCAAATCATCAGCAAAACAATTGGGCATTCACACCTCAAAAGCACTTGAACTAGAGAATGAACTAATGGAAGGGCTAGGTAAATAAGAGCATCCAGACTGTTTCAATTCACTTTTCTTGATCAATGAACCAGTATTTCTTGTTTGGAGATAATGGCCGTTTCATCCACAATGGTCTACGTTCGCCCCGAGGATGTTGCTCTCTTTCTTTTGCCCAAGAATTCCATTTTTTATAATACTCAAATGATTTGTTCGTGTCTACTTCAACATCCCCATATTCTTCACCATCTTGTGGCAAGGTAATTTTTACTTTTTGAAGCCAGCAATGTGCTCCACTAATAGGGTCGGGTTGAACAGCATGTGTGATGTTTTGGTGAACACCACCATCACGCCAAAAGAGTCGATTCGTGTCGGGATCTTTTGATTCAAATGGAACGATACCTTCAACTGTTCTCATTCTCCACTTTCCATCTCCGCGGTCTTCAATTGACACGGTATTGGTCATCATTCGATTTCCAGCATCCTGCTTTCTTCGCCATCGACCAATGTGATGAGAACAACCAACAATGCCCGGTTTGATTGCCTCAGTGACCCAAACTTTATCCACAAACCATCCTATTTCGGTCTCAATCTTGAGTAAACCACCTTCTTTGACCCCAAGTCGTTGTGCATCACTTGGATGAATCCAAATTGGGTTTCTATTCGCAATTTCAACAAGCCATTTTGCATTTGCAGACCTTGAATGAATATGCATTGGGAGTCTAAAGTTTGGCAATAAACAAAACTCATTCTCGCCTTGTAAATTGTCTGGATGAACATGAGATTTCACCCTGTAATGCGGAATTGCATATTCAGGATAGCCAAATTCGATCATTGTTTCAGAATAGAATTCTTGTTTACCTGAAGGCGTTGGCCATCCCTCTTTCTCATACTTTTTGTATGTGCTTTCTTCAATGAGATATGCACCATGTCGTCGCATATACTCAAGTTCTGACAAACCTTCTTTTGTAGCGGTTTCGTTGAGTCCAGGAACACGTTCGAAGATGTATTGATAATAATCATCAATTGTCATTTTTTCATTTTCTTTGTATGGCGACATGAAATATTTTTTGATGCCCATTGAGCCATCAGGGTCAATTCTGTGGCTCAATTCGTTCCAGAACTCGTCTTCTTCCCATACTTCGCCTGGGTTGACTTCGTGGGTGAAATTAACTTCTTTGCCCTGCCTACGATGAAACTCACGCAACACAGGTTGTCTAAATGCAACCCACTTACCTGATGAAGTAGCATATGAATTGATGTCATGTCGTTCGCTTGCATGGCCCATTGGAATGACATAGTCTGCAAAAAATGCGGTTTCGTTCCATGTGGGCGTCATTGCGATGTGACATCCAACAGCCTCCTCATTTTGGAGCATTTCAATCCAAGAAAAACCATCTGGATATGTCCAAACCGGATTGAACACGCGTGTGAAATACACATCCATGGTCCCTCTTCCCTCTTTGATGAGGTGTGGTAAAATATGACTCATTTCGAAGTGGGAAAGTGTATATTCAGGAGGGAAATGAAGCTCATTCCAACCTTCTGGTGCAGGTGGTTCGTGAGGCAATTCCGGTTTAAATTTCGACCAAGAATTTGGTGCAGTTCCACCTTTGGTACCCACTGAGCCGGTCAAGACATTGAGGAAATGTAGCGTTCGACTGACCTGCCAACCCCCAAGGTTACCGATAGCTGCTGCCCTCCAAACGTGAGCAGAGAGTTGAGTACCTGCACTCGCAACAATCTTTCCGGTTTCAATAACTTGTTCGACAGGGATTCTGCACTCGCTTGCTGCAAATTCGGGGGTATATTCGGCATATTCGACTTTTAGAATCTCAATAAATGATTCAAATGTACGCTCAGCATCTGGATGAACCGCGGCAAGATATTGTTCCCAATTGACTTGACTTTCCATAAATTCTCGGTTGTACGAACCATCATCAAGAATCATCTTTGCCCAAGTTAGGAACAAAGCTGGCTCACTTCCTGGCCAAGTTGGAAGCCAGTGGTCTGCCATTGAGGCTGTGTTTGATAATCTCGGGTCGACAACGAGAAGTTTTGCTCCTGCCATCATGCCTTCGAGAATTCGTTGCGCATGTGGATTGAAGTAATGCCCAGTTTCCAAATGTGATGAACACAACAAAATGACCTTTGCATTTGTGTGGTCAGGACTTGGTCGGTCATGATGATGCCATAATGCATAACCCGTTCGTGCCCCAGCACTACAGATATTTGTGTGTGAATTATGTCCATCAACCCCCCATGCTTTGAGAACTCGATTGGTATACCCTTCGTGACCAGGTCTTCCAACGTGATAGACTACTCGGTCTCTTGCACCTGTATCTAAAGATGCTCGAATTTTTCCTGCAATGTCATCAAGGACTTCATCCCATGACACCTGCTTCCAGCCACCTTCGCCACGTTTTCCGACTCGCTTGAGTGGATGTAGGATGCGTTCTGTATCGTTGATTTGATTGATGGTCGCAGGACCCTTTGCACAATTTCGGCCACGACTGCCTGGATGCTCAGGGTTGCCTTCGAAACGTTGGACTTCCCCGCTTTCTTTGTCAACATATGCGAGCAGCCCGCAAGCAGATTCGCAATTAAAACATGTTGTGGGTACAAGAGAATAATTTCGTTCGACTTGCTTGGGCCACGCTTGGGCATCAAGTTCAGTATGGTGATCCCACTCTTCCATGCTGGGGTATTTTCGTAATGGGCCTTCAGCCCCCTTATGATGCGGCTTGTCGAGATTGGGAATAATGCGTAGTTTTTGTGCGATATTTTCGATGAAAGTTCGTCCCATATTTATCCCTCACAAAAGTGGCTCCAATTGGGGTTTTTCGATGACATGATGTCCATGAATGAGAATGATGACCAGTGCAATTACTCCAACGAATACGGCAATGAAATTTCCGCTTAGAAGAACGCCAACGAGGATTGCTAATGTTGCACCACCAATCAAGGCGGTTTCGATGAGAAACTTGATTGGAAGCCATGAATCTTTTGACCATGAACGCCCTTTTGCTTGTTGCAAGAGCCAAGCGGTATAGACACCCGTGAGTGCTGCAATGGGGATACCTGCATATGCGAGGTACTCAAGATATAATTCATAATTTGCTGGTGTGAAGAATGCAAGCACAGCACTGAAGAATAAAATCCCTCCATAGGCTGCAAGAATATATGCACCTTTCACAAGCCAAGAATTCCAATTTGGTCGAAGCATGACGTACAAGAATCGGTCAGGGCGGTCAAGGTCCATGATGAGCAAGACGCCAGTAATCGCAAGGAATCCAAGCCCAATACCAGTGACCGGTAACCAAAGGTCGGTCATGTCGAGGTATCCTGCAAGCCATAGCATCATGGCGACCATATAAGTGCCTGCTGCGATACCTTTTGTCCAAATGTAAGCACTTACTTCCCAACCCCACAGAATGCCCTTTGAAGGTGCATCGTAGGATCTTTTTGCCTCGGGTGAAGTATCGGCAAGTTTGGCGGCTACATCTCTGATAATCGCTTGATCTCTTGGGTTTGCTTTTTTGGCTTTCAAGTCGAGTGCCAGTTGGACAATCATCGAATGTTCATCAGCAGCTCCAAGACGCTCATGAGCATATTTTGCGAAGTGTCCGACACCCGCTGCTTGCTCACTCCACATACCTGCGGGAGTTTTTTCCGTAGCGAGAGGGTTGAGCATTTCATCTGAAGTATCAAGATAGTAAACATTTGGTATGGTTCCTGCCTCGGGTTTTCTTACCTTCGTATCATGCTCTGCAATGAGTTGAGATAAATTTGATTGCGGGTCATCCAAATCACCACTTACAATGGCTTCGACTGGACAGACGATGACACATGCAGGTTCGTACGAATTTTCAATTCGGTGGGCACAATAGTTGCATTTTGCTGCTGTGCCAGTATTTGGATTGATATAGAGTGCATCATAGGGGCATGCTTGCATGCATGATTTACATCCTATGCATCTATCATCATCAAAATCAACGATTCCGTCTGACCTTGTGAAGAGAGCTGTCGTCGGGCAAATCGTGGTACACGGGGCATCCTCACAATGGTTGCATCGGTGAACACTGAATTCACGATTAGAGTTAGGATATTGACCTGTTTCGATGTATTTCACGTGGGTTCTGTTGACGCCAACAGGCACATCGTGTTCCGATTTACATGCAACGGTACAAGCGTGACATCCAATGCATTTTCTATTATCAATTGCAAATCCGTAATTTACCATGTTACCACTTCCTATCAGCCAAGTGAGGCTGCACATTGATTCTTGCCTAAATCGAGTTCTTCCGCCACTTCGAGGTCAACATCGTCAATTTTTGCATTCACCCTACGAATTCGATTATATTCTTCTGGTTGAGGTCTCATGTTTTCTTCGACCCATGAAATAAATTCAGTTTCATTTTCTATAGAATATATGGTCTCGTTCAAAGCCTTGACCGTCCCAAAATCATTGATGATAAGATAAGAATCGTTTGCCTCTATTTTCCAATCAGTGTAATGGCTCGGGAGAACGAAGAGTTCGTCCGGTAAAACACAAATTCTGTTCTTGAGTGTGTCATACAATTGTTTTGCCCATTCCACCACCTTTTTGCCAAGGTCTGGGCGGCCAACAGATACGATAAAGACGGTATCTCCTGAGATCATGAAACATTCATCGATGACATATGTTGTAGAGCCAGGTGTGTGGCCGGGGGAGTGAGTGCAAAGAACGGATGGCCCGCCAATTGTATCAAATGAGATGTATTCGCCATCGACAACAGGTCGATATCGAACATTGGAAGTTTCAAAATCACCTGCATGAGCAATGTAATCGATATTGAGTTCATCTGCAAGTGCTGGGCCCCCCGATATGTAATCTGCTTGAAGATGTGTTTCGAAAATTTTAGCGATTCGAAGGCCATGCTCGTTTGCAAAATTGCGGTAGAATTCTAAATTTTTACTGATATCAAATAACATCAACTCCTCACCAAATGCAAGGCCGTAAGAGCAGGATGCCTTTCCTGGCCGATTAAACTGCCAAATTCGGTAATTGTCGGGGCCCTCAATTTCCTTTGCAATGAGGACATTTCCCCAAGAGATGATGCCTTTCGCAAGCCAAGATACATCCTCAAATCCGAACTCTTCGAGCATATCAGCAATAAATTTTGCAGACCCTTCTTTAGCACAGATCACTTTAATCGAACGTGATGCATCCAAAAGACCGATTGTCCGCTCTGGCTCTTCGAGGAAGTCAAAATATGGGATATTGAGAAGTTCGATGTCATGCGGTCCTTCAATATGGAAGCGTTCAAAATCGAGTTCATTTCGAACATCGAGATACAAATGTTGTTGCTTTTGTTCAATCCAAGCATATAATTCCTGAGCATCAAAGGACTCGCTCATGTGAAATCCTCACATGAAGAGTTGAATGTCTGCCTCAGCAGCAAAGTCAAGGAATGCAGCAGCACCAGCAAATGTGACGCCTTCAACAAAATCGGATTCTTTGAATCCAAAGACATCCATGGTCATTTGGCATGCGATAAGTTCGACGCCAAGAGCAAGACAGATTTCCCTCAATTCTGTTACGGTGGCAACGCCCTTTTTCTTGAATTGTTTTTTCATTAAGCCTGTTGCTAGTGAATCAAATCCAGGAACAACACCGCTAACTGCATGTGGAATTGGCCAGTCAATGGCTTGGAATCCCTTTGGCCCAAAGGGCATCTTCATTGGCATGGCTGGATTTGCCGCTGGTGTTACTTTTGCCTTGATTTTGTGCTTGAGTAAAGGAAGACCGTAGAAGGTAAAAAAGATCTTGACTTCCATATCCATGGCTGCAGCTGTTGATGCTAAGATAAAGGGTGGATAAGCCCAATCTAAACTTCCCTGTGCAGCGATAATGGCCATCTTTTTGCCCAAATCACTCACCTCGTTTGACGAGGAAGTAATATTTTCCATTTTCTTCAGATTCTCCAAGTAATTCATGACCTACTCGATTTGCCCAAGCGGGTATATCTTTGCAAGAACCGGGGTCGGTGGTGATAATTTTCAAAATTTCACCTGCATTCATTTTGTCTATCTTCATTT
>JAUREO010000074.1 GCA_030827365.1 Candidatus Poseidonia sp.
TCCGAGCGATTTGCAGATCAGCAACGGTTCGATCCTCCACCCAACTTTCATCGGGCTTCAATCTGGCCAGGAATAGATCGACGGGCTTCAGGTCCTCCTCCATTGACTCCAAGCGAGCACACTTCGTCCCTCACAGTAAACTGTTGCGGACATGTCGGTTTCCCTACGGCTACGGAGATCAACTCCTTAACCTCGCCAATGAACAAGACTCCCTGGGGCATTTTTCGAAACGCACGATAGGACGCTGCTCATATCTTCGCTTTCACGCCCTATCAGCCTGTACCTAATTGGTTTCACGTTCTTTTCACATCCCGCTAAGGATACTTTTCAGCTTTCACTCACGTTACTTGTAAACTATCGGTCTCGAGCTGTATTTAGGATTGGAAGTTTCTGCCTCCCATATTCACACGCGATTTCCAACGCATGCTACTCTTTGACAGTCACGTGGTCATATCATATGCGGTTACGGGACTTTCACCCTCTATGGATGTGCCGTTCCAGACAACTTCACCTTCTATGACTTAGACAAAAGACTGCCAACCACATCTCCCTCACTTTCGTTTTGGGATTCGGCTTGTCCTGTTCCGTTTTCATTCGCCACTACTCACGGAATCTCGTTTGATTTCATTTCCTCCTCCTACTAAGATGCTTCAATTCGGAGGGTTCCCTATCGCATCGCGATTGTTTCCGAAGAAACAGGATGTCCCATTCAGCTATCTGCGGATTTACGGCATACATGCGCCTCCCCGCAGCTTATCGCAGCTTGTCACGACCTTCATCGGCACTCGAGCCGAGCGATCCCCCAATTAGGTTGTAGCATCACATGTATGTATTCCACACCATGCGAGTAACCCTTCGGTATCTAGTCATGCCAATTCGGCCTCTTCAGAAAGCCGCCTCAAGGACGACTCCCCTCAGCCCTTCCCCCTATACGGGAACCGTACAGAGGTGCTAAGCATCCATCCGACCTCCCTCCCATATATGAACGAATCGGTATTGAAATGCCCTTCAATGTTGCATTTATTTAGTAGAAATACATGAAAATTTAGTTCATTTTCCTCAGATTTGTCAAAGCGATTTCATCGAATTGTGAGATTGAAGATAGAAGTTGTTTTGCTTGAATTTCTTGACCGAGCGAGTGCATGAAAACTGCAGCTGCATTTTGACCTTGCAAACTCATTGGATGTTGTTGATTATGCACGTTGGCAATATTAAGTGCTTTTTCAGCACGACCACTGACGAACAATGCAGAAGATAAATTCAAAAGGATTTCACTTTGTTGTGGGGCCAATTTTGCAGCTTCTCGAAGTGCAAGAATAGAACTATCATACTGAGATGAGGCGAGATGATCGCTTCCTGGTGTCGCGTCGAGTTCTTTTGCCCTCTCGAACAATGCGATGCCGTAATTGTTGAACACCGCTGGTTGCTGTGGGAACTCAGATGCTAATCTTTGGAATGATTGAGCTGCTTCAATCCACTGGCCGGACTGAAATGCCGTGAATCCTTGTTGAACAAGATGTGCCAAATCATTTCGTTCCGCCAAATCAATGGCCATGGCTTGTGAAGGGTGCAATTCAAATTCAATACTTTCGAGTAGCGGTTGCTGTGTGACCGCAGAATGTTCAAGGGGAGAATGGTAAATGACATTTGTGGATTCAATATTATGGTCATAGATGACGACATCATCAACCAAAGAGGTATATTCCATTTCAACAACTTGTTGTGCATCGTTGTAAATACTCTCATAATCTGGAATTTCAGCATCTATCTTCCAGTAATCGGGGACATCATTTGATTCCATTGGCTCCTGTAAAATTCGTGCTCCAGAGATGCGAACAACTTCAGGATGAACCACTACCTGTTCATGAACCGTCTTTGGGGCTTCAATCGTATCGACTTGATGAGGGGTTTCGTCGATGTCTTGAGTCATAAAGTCCGGTTCACTTACATCAAGATGTGGCAACTCAATGTTGATCTCATCTAAAAAATCGACACCAATTAGATCTACTTTAGACTCAATTTGAATAGGTCGTTCTTCTTCTATATGAGCAGAATCTACAAAAGGAGGGAGGTTAATTTCTTCGACGAGTGTGGGCTCCTTGGAAGGAGCAGGTGTTATTTCGGTAGCAACCCGATTCAAACGAATTTCAATTTGAGGGGATTCATCATTTTCTTCAACAGATTCTGAATCATCACTCATATCAAAAGGCATTCCAGTCGAATAACTTCCTATACCAAATGGTAAACCCGGAATGACAACATTGGATTGACCTCGAAAGCCAAAGGGCAGGGAACTGCTTGTATCGTCCTCTTTGAATCGTTCGATTTGTTCGGGAGGTTCGGTGCCTTCAAAGTTATAAAATGAATCAACGGCATCATCTAAACCAGGAACTTCGCCAAAGTCTTCTTCTTCTAAATCCAATGTCAAATCCTTGCGTAAAAGACTTCCACAAGCAGGACAAGAATTTCCACCGAGGGACAGAAGACCACAAACTTCGCACTCAAACATGGTCGACCCGACTCTTTGAGTTTGATTGAATTCTTGAATCCATCCCTTGTTTGAACATCATTCTTCACTTTCATGCGATGACAACTTTCGAAGTTCTTGCACGACA
Source organism: Candidatus Poseidonia sp. (assembly GCA_030827365.1). Lineage (GTDB taxonomy): Archaea > Thermoplasmatota > Poseidoniia > Poseidoniales > Poseidoniaceae > Poseidonia. The sequence continues at coordinate 2,616 of JAUREO010000074.1, forward strand.
TCATCAACAATGTTGCCATCTTGGTCGACAAGTGATTCGGCAATGGATTTTCCTCGAGAACGTCCCCGAGATATCTGCCAAATGATTCCAAAGAGTGTTATACCAATGAGGACAATCTTCATTTCAAGACCATTGTCTTCCCCACCAATAACAAAAACGATAACCATGTACATCGATACGATGAGTGTGGTTAAAATCATCACTGGGAAGCCTGCCTTAAAGAAATCATTGAATGAAATTGGATGGCCGGCTTCCTCACTCATGCCTGCAGTCACCACATTTGCAGAAGCCCCGATGAGTGTTCCATTCCCTCCAAGACATGCTCCAAAAGCGAGAGCCCAAATGAGTGGATCCAATGGCATATCAAGATTCACTGCAATTTGGAGGACGATTGGAATCATTGTAGCTGTGTAAGGGATGTTGTCGATAAATGCAGATACAATTGCTGAAACCCAAAGAAGAATGAGAATACCAGCGGTTAAGCGAATGACTTCATCGTCACCAAAGAATTCAATTCCACTTTCAACATAACCTCCAATGAAGGTAATGACTCCCATGTATTGGAGTGAATGAACAAGAACGAACAATCCAGCAAAAAACAGAAGTGTCGTCCACTCCACGTGGTGAAGAGGTTCTTCAAGTTCATGACGACTTGTTGCAAGGAGCATAACAACTGCACCAACAAGGGCAATCCAAGAAACTGGAATATGCGTGATTGGATGCAAAAAGAAACCAAGAATAACGAGGCACAAAATGACACCAGATACTGCAAGCATCTTCGAATCTTTGATACCATACATGCGTTCTAGTTCCTGTACATCTCGAACTCTTTGCCCGGAAAACTCCTCAGCATAATACCACTTTAAAAACATAAATGTTGGGATAATCGTCATTAAAATCCCAGGGCCCATCTCAAAAATAAAATCGTTAAAGGTGACGCCTTGTGATGAGAGAGCAGCAATCGCCGTGTCCTTGTTTCCTTGTATGGCACCTGGAGAAAGAGCAGAGCCGATCATGATGTTTGGAGGGTCTCCAATCATGGTAGCAGCACCCCCAATATTTGAGAACAATACTTCAGAAATGAGCAACGGTATTGGTCGCAAATCCAACACTTTTGCTAATTGAATTGTTACTGGCGTCAACAACAACATCGTCGTAACATTATCTAAAAAGGCGGAAAGAACTGCTGTCACGACACACAGTATGACCACGAGGGTCCAAATTGAGCCGTTGCTCTTTTTGTATGCGTAGATTGCAAAGTACTCAAAAACACCTGTTTGAGAAATTACACCGACCATGACCATCATTCCGAGAAGCAAGCCTATGGTTTCCCAATCGATCATTGTCGTCACAGCACGAAGTGTTAACGTGCTTTCAACCGTGTAAAAATTAAGAGCAAAAACCGCAATAAGTCCACCGAGCGCTGCTGCAAGGGTACGATGAACGACTTCTGTGACGATGAGGACATAAACGCCAACAAGAATGGCTAAACCAACCCAAACCGCTTGTCCTTTGAGTTCTTCTTTGATGGTCAAGTCCAAATGAACATCGTATCCTTCCCCGGCAGCAAACGCTGTTCTTAGGTACATCAAGAATCCGAAGGAGATGAGAAGAACGAGTGCTATGGTTGAAGAATTTCGCCTACGCAAGAGTTCCATGAGTTTTCCCTGTTCCTGCGGCATTTCGGTAGTCTTTGAGTATTGTCATCTAGCCCGTTCATTTTTTGTAAAATACTGCGACATTTCCTCGGGCCAAAACAATGACGGCCTCAGCAACATTTGCTAAATGAGTCCAAACGTTCGAAAGGTCTTTTTTCTCAAACAGGCCTTTGTTTATTTTGACTTTGACGACCTTCTTGGTAGATAATTGGTCTTTCAATTCATGTTCAATCTGTTCAGTTAATCCTGACTTACCAACGCGCACCGTTGGTTGAAAATCTCTAGAAGTAGCCATTTGTTCAACCCATGCGGGAATTTTTTCCACCTCAATTCCTCCTGTGAAGTTTTGGGCCGCCACCAATTCGAAATCGGCTACCACAATAATTGCAAGTACGGATGACCTGCCCCATTCGTATTCGAACTGAATACCTTGAAGAATGAAAGTGACTTACTTGACATTTTTTACAGAAATGGAAAAAAGCGGTTCGGGGAATTTTCAATCGATGCCTTCTCGAGGTTGATAAAAGATGACGTACAACAACTTGGTGATTTTCTTCTGATGAAGATGAGTGAAGGAGGTCTACCAAATGCAGTTGAGATTGTTGTGCTCGTTCTCGCCGTTGAGGCTTTAAGGCAAGGTTTTTTCTTGACATAATCTCAACTCAAGACAAAATCGATAAGATCTCAGATGTGATTTCATCGATGTTTCGATGGCCATCGATTTTGTGGAAGATTCCTTTGTTTATGTAATAATCTGCAAGGGGTGATGTTTGACTGTGGTAAGTTTCTAATCTTGAGCGAACAACTTCTTCATTGTCATCGCTTCGTCGAGATTCCACATAGTTTCCACATGAACAACCATCTTTAGGTACGGGTTGAAATCTTTCATGATACACGGTTCCACAAGTCCCACATGTTATTCGTCCACAAATTCGTTCCACGATGGCATCATCCGGAACATCAATTGCAATCACATGCGAAATTTGAATGATTGATGAAAGTGCTTGAGCCTGTGGGACAGTTCGAGGAAACCCATCAAACATCACACCACTTTTTGCATCATCGTGTTTCAATCGATCTGCTATGAGGTCGATGATGACTTGATCAGGTACAAGTAAACCCTGTTCCATGAAACTCTTGGCTTCCAATCCTACGGGTGTGGCAGCAGTAACTGCGGCCCGCAACATATCTCCTGTCGATATCTGCGGGTATCCTGTGTGTCCTGTAATTCTTTGGGCTTGTGTCCCTTTACCTGCCCCAGGTGGACCAAACAAGACAATACTGCTCATGATTGGGGTAAAGCATTCACCTTTTGAACGCTTGCTGTCACTTCTGCCTTTCCAACCATTGGTGACCATAATGAATCCACTGTTCCATAGTCCAGCCCGCAGGTAAGCCTCCAGGTGGTAAAGGAGGACCAGTTGCTATAGGTGCGGGTGTGGGTTGTGCAGGTATTTGAGGCAAACTCTTCGGTTGTGGGGGCAAACCGCCTGGTAACACAGAAGGGGGCATTCCAGCAGGAGGTTGGCCTTTTGGAACCTCAAACTTTGGAGGCAAAGCACTTGGAAGAGCAGCCATGCCGGGTGGCAATTTCTTAGGTACGCTTGCAGGTATGATTGGGCCGTCCATCGATTGTAAAATTGCTTGAGCAATTTCATCTTTGCTCACTTCGCCACTTGCAGTTTTATTGATTGCGTGGTCGATGTCAAGTGCTTGTTCCCTTCGTGCATCGAGATGCTCAGGGTTACCATACAGGTCAGGTAGGCCTAAGGCACTGTCATCCGAGACCAGTTCACCCGATTTCTTCATACGGCGTGCAAGAATAACGAGGGAACCAACAACTATAGCTGCAATTGGAACGCTAACGTACACTGGTAAATCCTTGAAAAAGCCTGAGTCACCAGAAGCTCCTTCGGCAGTAATGTCCAATACA
>JAUREO010000075.1 GCA_030827365.1 Candidatus Poseidonia sp.
TTCAGTCTCAAGAAGAACTTCTCGGATGACTGGAACGACGATGTTTCGAACCACGATATCGGTACCAAACAAAGCGGTAGAGCACGAGGGACAAGTGGCTCTCAAGTTGAACGAAACCGTGCCTGGATTAGCGAGGTCAGGGGCAGAGATATTCATCCTCAAGTCAACTTTCTCGGCTCGTTCGAGCACTATTGGATTCGGAACGGGCACACCAGTTGCATTCTCGATTTGATAGGTCCAACCCGATTCAGTATCGGAGAATGTAGCGGCAAGATTGAATGCAGCATCCTTGTTTCCTGCGTTTTGAAGTTTGAAGTTAAAGTAATCAAATTCTTTTGGTGGAATTGTTGCTGCTACAAGCCCACTCGTTGATGTCATCGCCACACCGTATTGTTCAGTGACAGCCACTGGGAACTCGAATCGAGCTTTCTCACCAAGTTGTGAACCGCTTGCGTCAGTCAGCCAGAGGTGCCATGTTTGTTGTTGAACATCTGCACCTGCTGGGATAGTGAGGTTCGCCCAGATTTCGATGGTCTTGCCACCATTGATTGGAGGAATGACCACATTGACATTGTGATTGTTGCTTGACTCAATATCAAATCGAATCGAAGGAACTGGGTACATCCAAGATTCGTTTGTTATGTTTGTTTCTGCTCGAATGCTGATAGGGGAATATCCATTGTTGGTGAGATAGCAATGAAGTGTTGCCATTTCGCTTGGCGCAAGGGTGTAGCCACTTGTTGGGTTGTCGCATGAGAGGTTGACGGTGTAATCGTTGACCTTGCTCACGCCAAAGTGAATGAAGTCATCAACGTGCATTCCCTCTGACGCTCCTGAAGAATCGGATGTAAACATCAGGCCGTAATAGAGGGCATTGCCGCCGAGGAAAATATCGGGGTTCGCAAGTCCAGGGATATTTTTCCATGTTTCTTGTGGATCCCATGAAATATTTGTCCACTGTCCTGAGGAAGGACTTGGGTTGCCGTCGGCTAAGTCGTACCTGATTGATTCCATTTCGCTCGATAGTGCACCAGACCCTCTCCAAAGTTCAAGGGACACAGAATCACCAGTAGACATGCTACCCCATGCTTGGACATGGAATTGACTTGAAACATAGTTGCTTGCGTAGAAGACCTTTCGACAAATATAAACGCCGTAGATGACACTTAAATCACCATCAAGGGATGAATCTGCATCACATTGTGCTTGATTGGTAAAGAACCCATGAAACAGGCGAGTTGCCTCTGCTCCGGAAGGATAGTTGCTCCCGACATTCGAGTGTCTCCAATGTTTTGAGCCAACAGCATTGTTGTTGGAATCAGCGACCCATGAGCCAGCACTTACAGCACCACCGCCGTCTGCAGGGTATTTCCCTGAAATGAATGTATTCGTGAACAGAGATTGAGTTGTTCCATCGAATTTGTCGCTGCTCACCGCAACCGGAATGAATTCTTCGAGAATGTCGTTGTTGTTACGGTCATCAAGTGGATAACTTACCGTTGCACGAAGGATGAGTCCACCGCCTAAATCATTGGTTGCTGTGTCGAGAATTGAGTGAGCGGCCATTGGAGTCCAGGAAATAGTTTCGAGTTTTTCTTGTCCTCCTGTCATCGGATCAGTTGTCCAAGCAAAGGTTTCCATGACAAACCCAATAGGGTGAACGATTTCGAGGGTGACATTGGTGGTCCTTTCGATCTGTGAAGTTCCAAGTCGCTTCACATTGACGTCGATTTCAATTTCTTTACCTTGAATCGTGTACGATTGGAGGCTACCATCGGATTGAATCCAAGTTGACATGTTCGCCTGACCAAATGTGATATCCCAAATGGTGTAATCATCATTTGACCCACCGCGACCTGATGCGGCATGACCTGAAGGAGCAACCATGACTGCTGCACTTTGCATGAGAAAAAAGAGAACAATTAGTACAGGGCTTATTCGACGCATAGTCTTCACTACCACTGCGAGAATCATTTCACATAAGAAATTCGTGATTGATTGAGTCGATTGAAAAACGCAAGATTCATTCAAATTCGATGCCTTCAAAACCTCGAATTGTCACCTCATCTGATATTTCAACGACATTCTGTTCATTAATGTCTTCGATGAATTTGAACTTGTTTTCGTCCACCTCTACATTCAAAGATTCTGCGAGTTCAAAAGCGTCCGTTGAAACAACCAAATCCGAGGGTAAAGTCATGTTGGAAACCGTGGATTCAGATAACATGTTCAGAGGTTGGCCTAACTGATGTGCCGAAGATGCAACTTGAGTTGCGTTCGATGCTTGCGTTGCTGCCATTGAGCCAACTTGAGATTGCATGGCGACATTTGCCGCAGTCAAAGAAGCAATACTCGCAGTCGCCGTTGCAGCAATTTTAGCCCCTTTGGCAAGGGCAACGGCAACTCTTGTCGGTTCCTGTCGTTGAAGCGATTGAGAATAGGTGGTGTTCATCCATTCTGGTGGTTGCCCGGATGAGCCTCCAAGTACCGCAAGTGTTGTAAAAGCAGAAAGTGGCATGACTGCCAGTGCTGTGAGTAAATCAAGAAATGAAGAATTGGGGATATGTTCTGCAGAAAGTAAACTTTCGAGTACTTTTTGTTCGAATTGAATATTCAAATCTGTTGAAGTACCAAGTGTTCCAAGAACGACGATATTAGCAATGTGGCCCATTGTCCAAATGAGCAGAATTGGCAAGAACAATGACAGTGGGGCTATAGCTCCAATCATTTTGCGTGTCACTGATGCTACAGCAATGTACTTGCGTGCTGCGTATGGGTATAATTTCATAGTAAACAGAAGACAAACGATGTAGAACATGAGGGCCAACTCAAGTCTTCTATGTTCATGTAAAACCGATTCAGGGATGAGCAACACAAGACTAAGTGGTAAAGTTGCTAAGAGAATCTGAAAAGGAATAGCGAGCAGGGCAAGACTACCATGCGTTGAAATGTGTGAATGTCCATTTCGATAACGATTGTATGAAAGCATGGAAACCTTTGCATGCGGGGATTTTGCAAATTTTTCACGCGATTCTTTTCGTTTGAGTGCGCTCCTTTTGTTCCTTGAAAAACCAGCAGCGATTCGCCACCCTCCACTTTCCACCACATGAATCGGACGAAATCCCCCAAGCATAAGAGCAAGGAGCAGGGCTGTCATTCCGTAAACAAGCGAGGCAATACCAATCCAAGGGATCATATCAGCATGAAACGACAATGACAGGTTTTCTCCACCAAAATCAAATTTGAACAAATAATTAACTGAAAATGCAGCAAAAGGCGTCACAAAGATTTGTGCAATGACAATGATAGTGAGCCAAAGTCGAGTGGTCAAAGGACCAGAAGATTTTGGCGTTGTCATGGGGCTGGCTTGAATCGATGAGTTTCTCAAGTCTTCCGTTGAAAGAAGTCGAAGAAAGGCAATTTTCACTCTTCTTCAGATTCACCGGTCAATCGTACCATCGGATAACCATCGGTAAGCAAGAGTCGAAGCGTTCCGACGAAGAAACCATCAGCACGTTTTCTCCCAAGGTCGGGTCGTTCCATTCGTTTCAGTACCTTGCCACAAGCATCACACTTGATGCTTTGAAGATGCCAAGATAATGTGGAAAATGGGCAACAAGGATTGCTTTCTATAGAATTTGATATCAATTGCAATTCTTGAGCGATGTCCATGGTCCAAGGGCCGTGGTCACCGAGCGTGAGCATTTGGAGTCTCGACAATATGAACCACCCTGCCCCTATCCACAATCCAAATCCAAACGGACCAGATCCCCAACGTAGGCTTAGGTAACCAAACAAGAGAATGACTGCGGATAGGATGACGCTTCCGTGAAAAAATTTCCTCAAGTGGAGAATTCGTTGAGTAAGGTAAGGTGAAAGTGGAACGGGGTCAGGATGAGGTGGAAAATGTGTGTTGAACCCTTTGGTTCGGGTCATAAAAATCGTGGGCAGTCGCGGTGCGATGATACCAATAAAAAATCCGATGAAGCCAAGAATCAATTCAGTAACAAGTGACATCCAATCTCAACCTACGGCCGTCGCAATCTGTTGATTGTTTGTTCAAAAATATCCATGCCTCTGTGAATATCATCAAGCCCGATGGTAAAGGCAAGGCGGATATGTCCTTCTCCCGATGCCCCAAAAGCCGAGCCAGGGGAACAAAGAACTCCGTCTTTGAGCAGTTCCATTGCAATTTCTTCGGAACTCATGCCCGGGACTGTGACTTTGGGGAAGACGTAAATCGCACCTTTTGGCTTATGGCACTCGACACCGTCAATGGCATTTAATCGGTCGACAATAGCATCACATCGTTCTTTGAATGCAAGAGAAATTTGCTTTGGAAAATCGGGTGCTTTTTCCATGGCTTCAAGCACTGCATATTGCATCGCATCATTTGAGCATGCAGAGATATAGTACTGCATTTTGATGACATTTTGCATAAGTTCGGCATTGGCGGATAAGATGTACCCGATTCTCCAACCAGTCATTGCAAATGTTTTCGAAAACGAGTTGACGACTGCAACATCATCGTATCCACAACCAAGGAACGAAACATGCTCACCTTCAAAGATGATTTGGTCGTACACCTCATCGGAGATGATCCACAAACCACGTCGTCGTGCAAAATCAAGCAATGCATCTCTATCGGACTCCGTTATTGTTGCCCCTGTGGGGTTGTTTGGGAAATTGTACAAGATGGCGACGGTGTTTTCGTCGCAAAGTGCTTCAAGTTCTTCGACTTGGGGAACAAAATTGTGTTCAAATGTGCATGGGTAGTATTTTGATGAACCACCAGCAATAGAAACATCTGGTCCGTAGAGTGGGAAGTATGGTTCTGGAAGAAGGACATTTTTGCCAGGTTCGACAAGGGTCATGAAGAGGTTCATGAGGGCACTTGTTCCCGACATTGTGATGCACACATTTTGCTCGGAGAGGCCAGCTTGCCTCGAACTCCACTCCTCGGCAATTTTTCGTCGAAGTGCTGGCAGGCCTGCGGTGGTGGTGTATTTGTTTCTGCCATTTTTCATGGCATGGTAAAACGCTTCAATAGCAACTTCGGGCGGTTGAAAATCCGGTTCTCCAAGCCCAAAGGAAATCGTATCATCGCCAGCGAGGTCGAACATTTTGCGAACCCCAGTAGGCTGGATACTCTTGACCCTTGTACTGAAGTCGCCCATAGCAACCTGAGGCGACCGGTCTTTTTCAATGGTCTGTCATTGTTCTTTGGCCGAATTGTCTAATAGTTTGGGCGTTACTTTCCTTCTTCGATTAATTCAGCTTCAAGAATATCTTCCCTCTGCTTCCAGTCGTTGAGCAAAAGAGGTTGTTCTGTACGGCCAAGTTGTATCACCGCAACCGCAACCAGAATGATGAGCACGCCAAAGAACATCATCATTTGCTGTATCGAAATCGATGCCCCTTCAAATGTTGCCGATAAGGTGTTTTCAACAGATGCAAACACAGGCAAGGACTGAACTCCATCTTCATTCATCGCACGAATTTCGACAGAGATATTGCCACTTGGGATTGAGCCTGCATCAAGGGCAATTCTCCATTTGACGATGTCATAAAACGAAGTTGAATTTTCAAGAGCCTCATATGTGGCTTCCATCCACATACCTGTCCCAATTCGTCCTTCAACGGTCGAAATCGCTGAGGTTTGGCCCCAAGAGATACCTTCGATGGAAATCATCGAAGCCTGTTTGTCTGTGGTGATGTTGGTGATGTGAACTTGAGACGAAACATCGACTTCTCCTGTGAGTGCAGAATCCCGCATGTAAATAGCAAGACTGACTGCTTCGTAGGCGTCGACCATTCCCCATCCAAAGTCTCGGTTCCAGTACGGGTCAACATCCGGAGCAGAGGGTTCACCTCGTCGTTCAGCAGTGAGTTTGAGAATTTCTTTCATCTCTGCGGGTGACAAATCAGGATTGGCTTCGATCATAAGGGCGAGAATACCAGAAACAGCAGGTGTCGCATACGATGTTCCCGAGCCTCGGCCGGTGTATCCATTCTCAGAGGCGTCTCCACCGAAGAAATTGTTGCAAAGTCCGGAGGTAACACATCCTTCGGCTTGGATGATGTTGGTGCCTGGTGCTGAAACTTCAGGTTTGAGCTCGTTGAGTGGATTACCGTCGTT
>JAUREO010000076.1 GCA_030827365.1 Candidatus Poseidonia sp.
TGGAATTGAAAGATCGACCTTCACCCCTTGTTCATTTTTTGGTGGACTTCGAGAATGTATTGTAAGAGGGTCAATTTGGTATGGCGAACCTTCGATTTGAATATACTCATTTTTTGTTATCTCTGGTGGTAAATTTGTACTAACGCCTTTGACAGTTTCAGGGAATGTTTGTTTGGTTTGCACTTTAAATTTCCCTTGCGTTAAAGGTGGTTTAATCGAATCAAAGTATCGAATTGTACCAGTATCTGGACTAGTTGGTATTGGTTGTATTGTCATTCTATCGCCTCTTTCTTTTTGCTTTCGTTCGTTGGCGGTCATCAAGAGAGGTTTCTTTTGATGGTAGAGGTTGATGTACGGATGAGTTGATGTCTTTTCCTAATATTTCTGGAGTTGAAGGCAATTCAATTTTCACATTTGAGTTTTCCAAGCCAGATACGCGAGATTTCTGTTCTGCTTGTGGTGATTCACCCCCAATCTTGAGGTTAGGTTTCCAGTAGGGTGCTCGATTCAAAATTTTCTGTTTGACTTCAATTTCAAGCACTGCATCTGATGAAAGCCCTCCCGTGTCTGTGACTCTTAGCACACATTGGTGGATGCCAACATCTTCGACCGAAGGTGTCCCTGCAATCAATCCTGCTTCTGTGATCAAAAGCCAGCCTGGTGCTAACACAAAAGAGAAGGTATGTGTGTCCCCCTCATCGTCATCCCCTACAAAAGTTGAGAGGTCGAATTGAAACGCTTCACCTGTCGTAGCAACAGTAGGTGGTAATCGAGGTAATTCAGCAGAGATTTCAACATGAGGCTGATGAGTCTTGACTTCGATGTTCGGTTCAGGTCGCGTGGTAATCGGTGCAGGTTGTATTGGAATAGTTATAGGTTGAACAAATTCCTTAGCCTGTTTTGTTGTTGAACTAAGTTCTGAAGTTTTGCTCATTGTCAAATTCAATTTCAGTTCTTTTCCCTTCGTATCTTGATGGAATTCATTTGGCGTATGCTTCCAAAAAAGTTTTGAATTTCCTTCAAAAGATAGTGGGCCTTCGTGAACAAGGCTAATCCATTTCTGTTCTTGGAGAAGTTCCAACACATTTTGCGGGTGTGCTGAAAAAGCCATGAGTGAATTGACATCGGTTGTCTCATCTGTAAGAATGTCGATGATTGCAGGACCTTCGAATCCTTCAATGGCTTGCACTTGCCAAATGTAGGCGACCGCATCCATTCGCTTGATTGCAAGTGGGTCTTTCATCGGTGTCACGCCTTCCATTGCAACTTTGATGTTTGGCACTTCTTCTGGCAACGTTCGAACAATAGCCACGAGCGTTTGGAACGATGAACCACAGTAGAATCGAATATTGTCAATTTTTGCTAGGACTTCTCCCGCACAAAACGATGAAGTTTCTTCCATTGTTCGTTTCGAAGCAGATTCTTGAGACTGAATGTAACATCCACGTCCTAAGTATCGATAAAGTCCAATTTGATGAATTGTGCTTAATCGTTGAAAACCAATTGCTGGGAAGGTTTGAGAAGAAAATTTTGAACTAATTGAACTACTACCTATGTTGATGTTGTCATAATTGAGATGTTTGCCTCCAAGTCCTTCAGCGGTAAAGGATTTTGTACCGGGGGGCACTTCTATTTCGACTACATTCTCGTGTGGAGGAATTTCTAAGTCCTGCAATATGCCTCCTGCACCGCGGTGGAATGTAATCCGAAGTGCTTGGTCACTTTCGATTGAAAGAACAGGAGGGTGTTGGAATTTCTCGTTTGAATATTCTTCTTGAAGGGTCCATATTTGTCGAATTCCTGGAATAAGTTCTGCCCCATTGGCTTGAATTGCGGCGGTTTGGTGTTTTCGATAACTTAGATTCTCTATAGAATGTCCTATCATGGACGGGGTTGGTTTTGTTTCGGGCGACTTTTTCCGCTCTTTAACTGGAATTTCGCCAACAAAGACGAGAGAATCATGATGGTGGGATGAGACTTGCACCCTCGGGAGTTTTTCAGCATCGGGTATTTGTTGAATGGATGTCGTGCGTTGTTCCACTGCATCGTTATTCCTTGTTTCTCCAGTGCTGAGAGCGTTCACCAATTGAGGTGTAAGTGATGAGATCCCAATGGGATTCGCCTTAGGTTGAGCTTTACTTACCACACTTTGCTTTTGCATAGCGTGCTCAACGCCGATACCTGCATACATTGACATAATTCTTGGAGGGGACCTTCTTCTAAGCAATCTGCGTTGATTGTTTGAGGGTCTCATCGCATCACCCCCGCTCCATTAGAACCTTGACGTAAACTGTTCAAATTGGAATTTTTGGTTTGCACGTTCATGTTTGCAGGTGCAATTGTGGTGAATTTAGAATTTGCACCAGACGAAACATTAGTCGTTGCATTCGTTGTCCTCGGGTATGTTCGGGTTGTTGCAGATGCCGTTGTGCGGCGTGCACTTCGTTCAATTTGAATGGAGTTGAATTGTTGGACTGCCTCCAACTCGGGCAAACGAAGGTAGTCTTCAGGAGTCATTATTTTGGAATGCTTTCTTTCAATTTCGTCAATTCGAAGATCCTTCCTTAATTCAAGTTCTCTATTGTTTTCTTTTTGAGGTTTTGAACCTGTGGATGGTTCAATATATCTTCGGAATGGAAGATTGTGTACGAATTGTGATTTTTCGATTTGTTTAATCCTCATAGTGTTCAACCATTTTTGGGGTTGAGCGATCGCTCTGAAAAGAGATGAACTACCCGAAAGGAATCTAGGTTGTTTTGGACTTGGTGATTTCATTGCTTTTGGCCGACCATTCGCATCCAAGTCACAACGCCAAAGCGTTTCGGGAAAGAAAGATGAATGGCTAATAAATGAGATGCCGTCTTTAAGTTGTACAGAAGATCCGTCCATGCCAATGATACGAATCGAAAATGTTGGTTCAACACCATCTTCGATGCCGCATGGGGCTAGTTGGATGGCATCAATAAATCCGGGTTCATTCTGCCTCCAAGCTGAATCGATATTGGATAATGAATTAAGGTTGTCTCCTGCCATCATGAGGTGGAATTTTGCAGGGAAAAGGTGTTGGTGCGTAAGTTCAAACTCTGGTTCAACAACAAATGGTTTGCTACTCGAACCGTCCGCTTCCTCTCCGTTATCTGGTCGAACAATTCCGCTTGGGATTTGTGAAGTAAATTGACGTTCTGTAAATTTTTGCGAAAGTGTAGTGCTGTGTTCTGATTCTGGAAGTTGTAAGACGTGTTTATTGATAAATTCTGGCAATCCAATGGCCTTGAAAGCTCTTGAACTATTTGCTCCAAAACTGACTGTAAACGAGATGATGTACCATTCAATACGTGCTTTTCCACGCATTTTTGGACCTTCAATTTCCAAATCTGCACCCAAAGAGGCTTTGACCGTTCCGAGCCATGTCTTGTATCGAACTGAAAGTCCGATGTAAACTCGGAAGTTGTAGTAAAATGGATCGAACACAACGAGAACGTCGACTCCAGCTTTGAAAGATGCCGTTAATGAGCCTGCTTTGAATGTAGCCTCAAATCCGCCACCGAGCATGACTGCTGACGTACAGACCGTGAAGTATGCACCGCCCTTGATTGTCAATTTTGACATTGGTTTCCAACTAAAACCTAGTCTTGGTACAACTGGATAGTAGCTAGGTGCCTTGAATTTTGGATGGTAACCTCCAAGGGATAAGAGGAATTCACCACGTTTAAACCAACTCACAAGCGCAAAACCACCCGTTAGTCGACAACTCTTGTGGAATAGATACGATGCATCTGTGAGTTGGGCTTCAACCCATAACACCTGTTCGTGTGAATCAAAGTATGCTAAGAAAGCGAGTTCAACATAGCCAATGCCAAGTTCTTTTGTTGGAAGCGACATTGAGGACAATCCTAGGATGCCAATTGTGAAGCCATCAGACAACTTAACGAAAAGCACCCCTTTTGTTTCTAACACCTGATATGTGGTGAATTTCACTCCAATTGCGAACCATAGGCTATCTCGCTTTGCGGGTAATTCGGTGCGAATTTGTTCAAGTGCTCCCATTGGGTCATCTGCAAATCCTGAAAGCGTTCGCATGAAGATGCTGTTGGGAACATCAGCGACTTTGGGAACGACAAGGTCCCGATTAAGCCCGAGGCCGCCGGCAAGGCCAGTGACGAAAAATTCAGGAATGCCTCCAAGGGGATAGTCAATTGCAGCGATAACGAAGCAGGTCACATATGAACCATCGTTGCTCGGAATTCGTCCAAATGCACCAATTGCAGAAATAGAAATTGTTGAGGTGCTTATGGTACAGAGTCCTTGATATTCGATATACTTCTCATTGGTTCCGCTACCCGGTATATCAAGTTCTTCCCTTCGAAGAGCCCCTGCGATCTTAAAGGCAGGTCCGCTGTAAGCAAGAGCGCAACCCGCCATGTCATACTTCCATTCGTTGAAGTTGAGGGGTCGAAGAATTGGAATTGTTACGGACAAATCATCGACTTGTGCCAAAAAGCCTGCAATTTCAGCCTCTCCATCGACAAGAATTTTCAGCGATGAATTGTCTCCATCTGCAGTAATTTTCACACCAATTTGTGCAATCTTAATTGGACCAAACTGCTTGTTGATGACAAACCAAGTTTCGATTGAACCCGAGACATCAAAATCAACGGGATAGCCATTATATTTCATAATTGCAAAGTCAAACAATGGTTTCACATTTCCGCTACCATCGCCATTTCCTGCGAGTACACCTGCAGCGAGCCCATTCCCGCCGTCTTCTTTTCCATCTCCGCCAAGTGAAATACCAAAGTCGTCAAGATCGAGTCGCCCACCTGCAACGAATCGTTTTTGGAGGTCGGGTTCGGTAAAGGTCATGTCGATGACTGTCGTGATTCGAACTGCATTGAGAAGAAGGAATGCATCCAAGAGCGGTTTGCGGTCTATTTTTGTAAGCAACATCGAGAGGTAACCAATTTCAATGCTGAGGAATGGTGCAACATCTAGATTCAATCCGTTGATTTTATATTTCATGAATTGGATATTGAGGCCAGGGACAAAGGTTTTCCCTGAGTCACTAGGTACAATTGGTGTCGTGATATCATCAGATGTTCCGATGGTTAACAACAGCCCTCCAATCTGGAGTTCAGTGTCTTGAAGCACATCGATACAAATGCCTACCAATGTATATTCACCTTGCAATTCAGTGGTCATCGAAATCTCGAAAAGGTCCTCATCATCACCAGAAGAATCGGATTCGGAAGGTTTTCGTTTGTAGGTGAAAAGTTTGATTTTGTTTGATTGAGCAGTTGCCCTTTGAATGCAGAATTCAACCATTTCGATTGTACCTTGAAGTAACACATCAGTTGCTTTAAGCTGGTTCGTTGGACTGTAATCAGAAACGATGTCTTGAATCGAACGAATTGTGTAATCTACGGTTTCATTACTTACAGGAGGGTCACCAGAGCCCCAAACATATGCCTTTAGATGAACAAGCCAATAGCCTAATGTGGTTAAATCGCTCAAAATTTGAATGGTCCCGTTGTACAATGGAGTATTGAGGACGTCTTGCACTACGTCTAAATTCGAAAGGAAATCAAGGGCAGAGTTTGCTGCACCAAGGGCCAAAGCACTTAGGTCAGGGATGCCCCATCGAACATCTTGGATGAAAGGTGTTGAGTTTGGAAGAATCTTTGCCCAAAATGCATTGCATTCTTGCCCTGTCATTGGGTAGTTTCCATCGAGACCCGTACTTATGTCCAAAACGACATTCCCTCCACCTATCGTGAACTTTAGTGCTGGTTGAATTGGTAACGGAGATTGTACGATGGGATAGTTAGTGTGTGCTGAAAGAGATACAAATGGATCAAAATCGTGACCAGCAAAGGGTAAACAAGCACCAACCTCAGTTTCTAGGACAAGTGAAAGCCCAGTATCTGAATCAAGCATGATGTTCTTTTCGTACATCAGCCAAATGGCTAAACAACCAGAATTTGTATGGCCAATGCATAGAACAGCTGGTTCATACCAATCACCAGTTGCATTTGCAAGGCGAACCTCATATCGTTCGTGTTCGGCATCGTACGTGATGGTGAAGAAATTGTTGACAGTTTCGGGAATAGCA
>JAUREO010000077.1 GCA_030827365.1 Candidatus Poseidonia sp.
GAATTTCATGTTGAACTGCTTCAAAGTCAATGGCAAATCCATAAGTTTGCAATGATTGAATAAAACTCATCAAATCAGTTTCATTGCTTGTTGTGCTTATTGATAAGAAATCTCTTGCCATCGCATGAATTTCTGCTTTCCTATCTTGTACCTCAAGAAGGGCTGTTTCGACTTCAAGTGAATAATGTTGAGGTATTTGTGGAGTTTGAACCATAGGAGGAACACGCACTTCATCCACCTCGATGGTCGCATCCAATTGTTCTTGAACAACCGAATCAATATCTGACCTCGTTGATGGAATCTTTGATGTTGAGACAGTTGACCGCAATTCGACTTCATCCTCAAAGCTCCATTCACCGGCATGACCTTCGACAAACTCCTCAACCGTTTGTGGAACACTTTGTTGGTCGATGAGGGGGGTGAGTGGTATACTACGAACTGGAATTTTAATTTCTTCCTTTGGTCGTCGTAGACTCTTTTTCACTCGTCCCCAAGCACCTTCTTGTGAGGCCAAAACACCAGCTACTCGAGCAAGTAAAGCCTGTTTGGAACCTGATAAAGGCAATTCAAACATCTTACACAAAGCGTGAAGTTCATCCCTCGTCATATCATCGAGTTTTTCCACGATAAATTGTTTTGGGTCGTGATTCAAATGGAGGTACAATCGTTGTCTTCTTGCTTTAATAGACCCGGATTTTTTGATTCCAAAAACACCAAGCAATTCGCCGAGGTCATAGTTTGACATATCACGAATCGAGTCGATGGAAAAATCCCAATCGGATAACACAAGTTCTGAAATCAATCTCATTCGAAGAGTTTCGACGGCACCTGATTTCAAAATTGAGTATTTTGCTGCAATTTCTTTGAGTTCTTCAAATCGTGCTTGGTAGAGTGTTGCCAGCATATCCGCTTTGTCGAGCACCACGACCACCGGAACGAATGCGGTGATTGAAGTATATGTGTTTTCGGTGTCCGAAGATGAAAAAAGTGGCTACTTTGGTGCTAATTTCTCAAGGCGATTCAGTTTTTTTATGCACTTCAAACAACTTTTTTCTCGCATGTTTGTATTCCTCTGGCATGGTTTCAGGTGCCCTTTTTAACTCTTCAAAATCTGTCTTAAGCTGGTCGCAAATGGTTTCAAATTCTCGTAGGATGTTGATGGAGCCTTGGCGAATTGCTTCAAGTTCGACAACTTTGTAACAACCGATGGCTACAGTGCCATCATAACTGATGGCTTCAATAAAAATTTCAAATTGAGGCCCTGAGCGTAATGGTTTTTTTTCAGAATCAATGTAAAATTTTTCAAAAAATCCATCGTTATTGCGTTTAGATTCGTTCATTAGCGTGCCCAATTTTCGTTGCTCAGCATAAATCCCTGTAACATCTTTGAACTCATCAGAAAGGTTGTCGTGCAACATCGTTTCGATTCGGAAAGCCAACAAGGCCGATGGGTCACAAAGTGACGAAACCTCTTCGGCAGGGAAACCTGACCGACCGACCAACAGCGTAAATCCATGTAGAGGGGGTGGGATGAAATGCTCACGTAAGCCCTTTGGTGTTTCCCTTTGCAAACCGAGCGTATGGCGTCGTGAACGAATGTTGAGTATCGTGTACAAAGATCGAGCGATGACATACCCATCAATTTCACCTCGACTCCTCATATCTTCAATAGCCAACCATCTTTGACGCTCATCCATATTCGTTTGAACGATGACTTCACTCGGTGTTCGAATTATTGCATCACTCCGAACTCTCAAAAATTGCCGACGGAGTAATTCTGAATCACAAATAATTACTGGGTCTTTGACCAATCGATCTGGATTGTCGTTACTGACCAAAACCCATGTTGGTTCCCTCCTTGGTAGAATGCCAATTAACGAGAAACGAGGATCTTCAACAGATTTCCATTCCCATGGACTCATGGCGATAAGGTCACCCGTCCCAGAATCCATCACCTCGATGGCGTCCTTCAACGAAGGTAATTGGCGCAATAACAGATTGAGATGTTGTCCTTTTGAGTCCACAGTTTGTTCGATGTGTCGGCGAACTCCGTCACCTTTGGAAGCTGTCGTAAAAATGACAATCCTATCATTATCCTGCATAGCAGCCACCCGGCGGATGCGAACACCCGCAAGCCTTGGCGAATAACGACCGCTTAAGAAGTCGACGCATGTCCAGTGGATATGGGCGAGGATTCGGGCCACCAGCAGCGAAGACTTGCGTCATTCCAACAACAAATCAACACACTGCTTGAAGCGCATATTAACGGGCAAATTGCTCAAGGTGCAGGCGAAGTGGCTGTTGAATCCAAAAGAGTCCTTATGGCTGGCGGAAAACGACTCAGACCAGTTCTGATGATGATCGCATACGAAGTCTGTGGGGGCACAAATCAAGAAGACATCATTCCCCTTGCATTGGCGTTTGAACTGATTCATACCGCTACTTTGGTTCACGATGACATCTACGATGATGCTGTTCAACGTCGAGGAGTTAAGACAATTCACGCTTCCAAAGGACTTGCCAAGGGCGTGATTGCGGGAGATTGGTTGTTCGTTCAAGGATTTGGTCTTGGTGGAAAATATGAGGCTGAAATCGTGGACCTTGTATCAGAGTATTGTTCACAAATTGCACAGTCAGAATTCCTTCAACTCGATCGAGTCATGGACCTAAAAACATCCCCAGAGGATTACTTGAGTATTGTCATTGGTAAAACAGCAGGCCCATTTGCTGCAGGTTGCAAAGCCGCGGCAATTCTGGCGAATTGCTCTATAGAACAGCAACTACACATGCAAGACTTTGGTAGAGAACTTGGTATTGCCTTCCAGCTTGTCGATGATTTACTCGATATTCGAGGTGATGAGCGTATGGGTAAGCCACGTGGTGCTGATATTTACGAGGGAAAAATGACTTTGCCTTTGATTCATTCACTTACGTTATCACACGGTCAAAGAAGGGAACGTCTTGCCTATCTTATCAAAAACTTTGCAGACAACTATTTTGATGAACTCATCGAATTACTCAATGCAAGTGATAGTTTGAATTATACTGAAATTCTTATCAACAATCATATCGAACGCGCAAGAGAATCTTTACTCACTATGCCTCAAAATGATGCTACTCAACTTATGCTTTGGTTAACTGAATTTATGCAACATAGAGAGGTATGACCGTGGTTCAACGCCCAGTCATTCATCATGAGGTGATCGTTGTTGGTGCAGGGCCTGCTGGTTCAGCGTGTGCTCAGAAACTTGCAGAATGTGGACTTGACGTACTTGTTTTAGAGAGAAGAAAAATTATCGGTAATCCGGCACAATGTGGTGAATGTATCCCGAACTGGGGCGAAGTTGTTCAAACATTTTCAAACATTGAAAACGATGAATGGCTTCAACAATACTTCGATTTTCCACAATGGCTCCAACTTCATCGTTTGGATTTTATGAGGGTGTTCCTGCCGTCAGGAAAATCATACGGTTTTGAATTGGATGCATTCGCAGGACATCGCCTTCATTTTGATGGATATCTCGCTGAAAAAGCCATAAAAGCTGGTGCGAAAATTCAAATCGATACTGCTGTAATAAATATGATTCACCAATCTTCAAAAAACCGTGATATACTTATCACAAAGGATGCAAAGTACTCATTTGATTATCTTGTGGACGCAAGCGGTTCTCTCGCCCACATGATGAGATTAAAACATGGAAAAAATCCTCAATTCCGTCCAGGTGACCAAGTTCCCACAGCCTATGCACAAGTACATGGTGATGTTCCCGAAACATTTGATGTGTTCATCGGTTCAGTTGCCCCTTCGGGTTATGCTTGGATTATTCCAAAGGGTCCTAACTTTGCGAATGTTGGTATCGGTGCTCGGGCTGGAAAACTTCGACATCCTGTCAAAAAACACCTCCTCGATTTTTGTGCTGACTTGAAGTTGGAAATTCTCTCCATCGGCGGTGGCTGGATTCCAATGGGTGGGCCCGTACCTACGATGGTATCGGGCAATATTCTCGCCATCGGCGATGCTGCTGGTCTCGTCATGCCCAGTAATGGCGGAGGCATTTCACAAGCGATTATCTCTGGATATTTCGCAGCACAAAGTATCCAAGAACATATTTTGCACAATACACCGCTGGAATCGTATCAAAAGAAAGTTGAAGATTCAATGGGTAGGGCTCTCAAAAATTCATTGAGGACAAAAAACATGGGTTATACATTCCTAAGAGGCGATGTGATGACCGAACTCGTATTACGCACATTGGGGCCTATTGGAGGAATTAAAAGAGCAATGGAGTGCGACAAACCTCTGTTCTTGCTTTAACATTCAGTTCGCCGCATTTTCAAGCGATTGCTTGAAGTCCTTCAGCGATTACGCTTTCACATGGGCAGGGCATTTCGTGATGAAGATGCCGTAAGCCCAGTTATTGCAACTGTTCTCCTCCTTGCCATCACTGTGATGCTTTCAAGCATGGTGTTTGTGATGATGCAGGGTGCATTAACGGCTACGGACAAAGCTCCGCCTCAAGCAACCGTGAGCGTTCGTGCTCTCGACAATGGGTTTCACGTCGTGCGTATTACTTCCCTCGACCAAAGTATTGACCCGATGCGACTTCAATACACTTTGGCTCCAATGAACACCTCTGCTGGCGATACTTTTGATGGAAGAATTGGTGATGCTGATGTCTACGGTGTTATTGGAACGAACATATCTTTCCAAGACCGTGATGCAGGCTATTCAGTATCTCAAGGTGATTATATTGTCATTGATTCACAAAGCATCGGCTCAACCGACGGTAAATGGCAATTCACTTTGGTTGACCTCTCATCTAATGCGGTTATTGTCCGTGTCAACTTGCCAGCAATGGTTTGATTATCCACCGATGAATGACATCTCGGGCTTTTTCAAAGCGTCTGTATCGTTCGTTCGTTGCTCCGAGTATCGATCTTTTCTCTTTAACCAAATGTTTGAAAAGAAATCCTGAACATCTTCGGGATGATATCGAATGACTTCCTTCACATCATGAAATTGTTCTGAGAAAAGACAGGTGTACAATCGCCCATTTGCTGAGACCCTTATCCTACCGCACGTTGAACAAAATGGATTTGATACTGATTCAATGCATCCAAACGTGTATCCATCGGCAAGTTTCCAACGTCGTGCTACAGCCGAAGTATGATTCTCTATGCTCTGAAGAAGGCCATACTCTGATGAAATAATCTCTCGAATTTCTTGCCCTGTCACAACCTCGTCAATATTCCATTGATTTGTTTGGCCAACATCCATAAATTCGATGAATCGTATTTCAACATTCATTGATTTCATTGTTTTGAGTAGTGGTACAATTTGATGTTCATTTACACCTTTCCGAACCACAGTATTCACTTTTACTGGAACATCTAACAATTTGCAAAGTTGAATACCTTCCAAAACATCTGTAGGGGAGAAAAGGTTGGAATCTGCCATGGTTTGAAAAACATCATTGTCAAGAGCATCGAGACTTACGGTTACTCTTGAGAGCCCGTGCTCAACGAACTTTGGTAAAGCCTGTTTCAAGAGCACACCGTTGGTTGTTATGGCAATATCCAAATCTTTGGAAAGAGCACGTAGTAAACCGACCAAATGATGTGCATCTTTTCTGAGGAAAGGCTCTCCGCCCGTAAGTCGAACTTTTTTCAGACCAAAGGGTAAAAGTTGACTCACGAGGAATTCTAATTCCTCAAAACTCAATAATTCATCTCGAGGTA
>JAUREO010000078.1 GCA_030827365.1 Candidatus Poseidonia sp.
TGGCTCAAAGCCGTGCATTTTGAGTAATTTCTCTATAATCGCCCCTTTATTGGAGGCGTGCAATCTGCAGATTCCATCGTTGGTCAAATATCCTTCGGAGTCAAACTCAAGTCCATTTGCAATCCAATCATCAACTTTGAGCATTCCAGCAATAGATTGCACAAAGATATCGACGCCTGCACTCACGATGGCAACAAAGATGCCTTGCTCTTTGAGATGCGAGATGGTATCACGTGCACCATCCATTAATCTGATTCCAGCATACGCTCGAAACAAATCATCCTGATGGATGTCTTCTTGAACTGATTTCCAAAGTTGGATGTCTAACCGCATGAATTCTACATCGCTTATTTCTCCACATATGAACCGTTGCAGATTCACATTGTTGTCTGTGCCGAAATGATCGTGAAGTGTCTTCCAAGAGCTCACAGAATCGACAAGGACTCCGTCGCAGTCAAAGACGACGACTCGGGGTGTTGTCATCTGCATGTATATCCCACCTGCCCGTCATTCAAAGCATTCACGCTCCAAAGGATTGGGGACATAGCGTACGCTACATTCCCAATCCGAACCACGGCGTGGTCCGAAGGCAAAGCAACGGTTTCTTCAGAAACTTCAAGCAGCCTTGTTGTAAGACAAGTCGCTGTAGGATTTGAGAAGAGTTCCCTGTGCACCAGCAAGATTTGGTTGGTAGATCAAGTCAATTCTTGCATCGACGAGGGGAGTTCCTTCTGAATCGTGTGTTCGAATGAAGATTGTGTCACCAGCACTGAAGGTTGACTTGTATGATGTTCCTTCCATACGTAGTGTCGAATCAACGAAAGTTACGAACGCATCGCTGTTTTCCGGATTGAATCCATAGACGCCGTTGCTATCAGCAAGGTTTGCATTGAAAGTTACCAATCCGCCGCTTGCGTTGGCATACATAACTCTGACAATCACTGCTTGGGTTGCGAGGTCAGTTTCAGTTTGACCAACTGTGATTCTCCAGTGACCGTTGGCTTGGTCTCCGCCGTCGTGGTCTTCGATGGTGAAAGTGACACGAGGCACACCTTTGACATCGGTCTCAGCGAGGCTTGATGCCCACACATAGATCACACCGGAGAGAACCACAGTAATAGCGACCATCAGAATGGTTGCGATAACTGGGCTCACAGCTCCTTCGTCATCTGTCATAGTCTTCACGACTTCTTCTTCGTCTTCATCTCGGCGAGATGTGAAGGAGAGAGCACTGACAAACAATCCAGCAAGTGCGACTGCAATGATGCTTGGAGCAAACGATGGAACCGCAGATGCACCAATCTGTCCTACCACGATTGGGAGGGATTGGTTGGTTGCGATGAATTCGCTTGCTGGTTGGTTCGCATGATTGCAGATGTCAGCAGTTTCGTCGGTTGACATGACGTTGTTACACCAGTTGCTGTCTTCGAGGAGTGGTCGTCGTTGTGAGGTCGCTGTTCCATTGGAACCGTATTGACCTGGCTTGGACCACATCTCACCTTGTAGACCACTGTTGGATGCTCGGTGTGAACCTGGCTCATCGATTTGGAATCGAGTGTCAATTGTTGCAGTCAAGTCACATGGGTTCGAGAGACATGTCAAGACATCCATTTCAACCCACACTTCGGTAGTGTCACGGGTAACGTACACATAGTCTGTGATTGAAATTTCTCCACCGTAATCTGGCACAGTGTAGTATCGTGCTGTTTCTGATTCGGTGTGACCATCTGAGTGGAAGGTCACCTTGAGCATGTGATCGTAGGTGTATGGACCTTCGTCACCGCCGCCACCGACTTTAACAGTCACTGGGAGGTATGTGCCGGTCATGACCGATGTAATACCGTTCCAACTGAAACCTGAGTCAGATGCGAAGTAGTAGTCTGGGACAAGTTCTGGGACGTTGTCAACTCGGACACCAATTTCCTTTGTGACCATGCCTTGCTGGTAGTTAGCGATTGGCATAATCGATGTGTCATAGTTTGGCACATAGGATGGTGCATTCATTGTATCTCGTAGAACAAGTCTGATTTGACAGAACTCTGAACCAACTGGTGGAGTCTGGTGAATACCGTTGTCGTTGAGGTAATCAATTTCCCAGATTCTTGCATTGGTTGTTGCATCGGGAACGAGGTCGAAGATGAGGTCGTCACCAGAAATGGTTGTGGTGAAGTAATTCTCATAGTCACACTGGTCGGTTGATTCAACTGTCCAGTAGAGGTCATCGAGGTCATGGTCGATATCGAACTTAATTGCAGAGAGGTCATAGGTCAAGTTGCTTGCACTTGTGTCATCTTCCATCAAGGTAAGCATCCATGGAACGTTTGGAATCGATCCATTGTCTGCCTTCATCACAACTTCGTTTTGTCGGTCCCAGTCGAGAATGACTGGAGCATCGTTGACTGGCGAAGTCGAGAAGCTCACATCGAATGGGATGGAGTCTTGGTTCTCTGTTCCATTGTCAGAAACAACGAGGGTGACATCACAAGCACCACCAAGTTCGTTACTGGTGTTTTCTGTGATGACGAGTTCATACCCGTCGATTTCAACACTGAATGCCGTACAAGTTGATGGGACTGAAGCAGCCCAAGAGTACGATTGTCGGTATGGAACTTGCTCGTTAGCCTTGTCTCGGATGTAGGATTGTGATTGGTTTGCAAGAGCACCGAGGTACTTCTTGTGGACACCAAATCCTTCTGGAAGAATGTTGTCAAATCCATCATCGGTTGAGAAGATCGGCAGACAATCAAGTTCATTGACATTACAAATCACTGGTGGGTCGTTGACGTTTTCAATGGTGAAGACGATTGTCTTCTCGTCCATGAGTCCGTTGCTGTCTGTGACATTGAAAGTGAATTCAATGGTACCGAATGCATCTTCAACTGGAACGACGGAGAATGTCTGACCGTTGAGTGAGTAGCCCAACAAGATATTGTCGTAAGCATCGAGGTTTGAATCATCAACTTGCCATGTGAGTGTGCTCTCTTCATCTTGCACATCGTCTGCGAGGTCGGTCAAACTGATCGAGTAGGTGTCAATTGAGCCGTCTGAATCAGTATCGTAGTCCTCAAGGATTGATATGTCAGTGAGCGTAGTTTGAATAACTGGGCATGCTCTTGCGATGTTCACGATACCTGTTCCACTCTGGGTGAGGTAGACGTTGTTCGCAAGCGAAACATCGGACACAACGGTCCAATCGATTTCACAGTCAGCATCGGTCATCACCATGACATTGTAATCAGTAGCACCGGAAGGTGTGGTTGAACCCTTGTAAGATTGGTACACAAGAACTTCGTCGTAGAGTGAACCGCTGATGAGGTCACCGTGCTTAAGTTCAACACTCACGTACTTCTCAAACGATTGTGCTGTTTGAGCAGAATCTATGGTTTGCGTTGGGTGAACAGTGCTTACGTCTGCTGATGTTTCGGCTTGTACGATAGCAATGATATCAACTGCATCTGGGGTGCCACCGATTCGACTGAATGGAATCTCGAATTCAAGAATTTCAGTTCCTTGTGCAGCACCAACGGATTCGGTGCTGAGTGAACTTGGTCCCCATCCGAGGAATCCGTAGCTGTACAAATCATAGGAGGTGGTACTGTCTGCCCAGAGCACATAGTTTGCACTGAATGGTAGGTCGTGTGCCCCACCCATTCCGTTGTATCCTGTGCTTGAACCGCTACCGTCAACACTGAGGTAGATGAGGACATCAGCGTTGCTGAGGTCAACGCCAGTCAAACCAACATAGAGGCTGTCTGCAATATTGTATGTGATATACATGTTATCAGTTCCATCACCGCTCATGTTACCAGGCATCGCATATCCTGCTGGGTTGAGTTCGTTTCCGCCATACCAGTCGTCGGTTGAACCATCAATGTTCATGACTTCTGGTTGGAAGGATGTTGAAACATAGGATGCTCGGCTGTTATCACTTGACATGATCAACAATGCGACATCGTTTGCCGGTGCAGCACCAAGGTGAGTTGTTTCAATGTTGAACAAGTTCGCCTCGTCAATCACAGCAGAGGAATGAACCATCAATTCACCTGAGTTGAGGGTATGACCAATGGATGTGATATGGGAATTGCTTCCTGCATCAATTTGGTAGGTTGTTGTGCTACCAAATGTCATGTTCTCAATGGAACCTATTGAATCTTCGGTCTTGAGTGCTGTTGTAGCATCCGAAACACCAGTTCCGAGGTTGTCCCATCGGAATTCTGAGTTCTTTGCGTAAACACCAACATCACCATCGACGTCGAGTGGATAAATCCAGGTGTCATCGCTGTTGAGCAAATAAAGTGCAACACCATCTGTGTCGTCTGCGGCAACACTTGCACCGAGAGAGATGACATCAACATCGTCGGTGTAGATACCGTACTCGTCGCCGGTAATGTCGGCATCACCCTTGAGGGTGAGAACACCGAGTTCCTTGTGGACACCAGTATCGTATCCAGAAATGGTTGTTCCATTCAAGACAAGTCCATTGTTTGCGGAATCGGAGAAGATACCTGTGGTACCACTTGCTCCTGCACCGGTCAGTACAGATCCAACATCGTTGACATTACAATCATCAATAATCACGGCATTGTCTTCAAGAGTAATCGAGTTTGAACTCGAATCAATAGAAATCCCATCACAATCTGCAAGGGTCATTCCGACTGCAGAAGGTGCTTGACGACCTGTTGACAATCCAATGGTGTTTCCTGAAATGATTGCATTGGATGAAGCAGATGCTGTGGTTGAAGTTTCTGTAACCTCAATGGTTGCTCCACCATCACCGTATGAATCGTTGACATACAACTTGTAGTAACCTGGTGTGGTGTATGTTGCAAGAGGGTTGTATCCAGTATTGCTGCTGAATGTGTATGTTGACCATGAGTTGACTGTAGTTGTGTTGTTGAGAACAACGGCGATGCTGATCTCGTAACCCCAACTGTCGGTGTCAAGAGCGAGAGTCGCCTTCTTTCCACTTCCCAAATTCCAATCACAGGTGTTGCTGTATCTGTAACTCGATGAAGAAATGCTACAGAGTGAACTGCCACTTGATGGTGGTGTACTAATTTGTTCCATGTAAATACCAGAGTATTCAGTGTCAGTAATGGTGTTATCCGTGATTTCGCCGCTACCTTGGTAAGTGTAGATACCTGTTGTGTCCGCCTTTTGTGTCACACCAGTAATGTCGTTTCCGCTTATGTTGAAATTGTGGGTCTGATAGATGAAGAGGAGGTCCTCGTCACCACCGTAAATTGCGTTGTTTGTAATATCGACATTCTTTGTGTTACCCGGGTAGATAGCAACTGCTGAACCGCCTGCAGTGGTGTGGAACGTATTTCCATCAATTTCTG
>JAUREO010000079.1 GCA_030827365.1 Candidatus Poseidonia sp.
ATTCGTGGAGGCGGCTCTCACCCTCAATATTGGCTTCAAGGCCGAGTCCGTAGTTAAGACTATCCTCAGCTGCGAGTTCGAGTGAAGCATCGAAAGCAACAGATTCAGCATCTGGAACTTGAACTCGAATAAGAAAAGTAGCCGACATAAAAAAGAGCCAAAAAAGTGTGAGCATTTCAAGAATATGCACTTGCCCTTCGTTGTTTGTCTTCAAGCAACCTCACCCCCAGTGAATGGGTTGGGGAACGAAACTACCTGAGCCAGGCGAAAGACTTGGAATTTCAGTCACACCGATGAGGTCATTGGAGAAGGCGATGAAGTTGAAGACGAGAAGTGCAACAACGATCATCAATCCAGATTGTTTGAACCCTGCACTAAATCGGCCCTTTGCCATCAATCCTGCCATCGAACCGTTACCCATGGCTTGCATGGTCACACCGTAATAAAACACAGTAAGGAAAAAGAGTGGGTCGACATTTCGAATCGACATGTTCCCAATGGTTTGTCCACCACTGTCGCCACCATCTTCGCCACCTGAATTTGAATTTGCAATCGCAGGAATAAACACTTTAGCGAGAACGACAATCACGCCAAGGAAAACGAAGTATGAGGTCCAAATAACAGCAATATAAGAGCCAATAGCACGATTTCGTTCGGCCTCAAGGAATTTTATTTCACGGGAGTCGTTTGCTGCTGTGACGAGAATATCCGAAATTTTACCACCCGCTTTATCTGCTTCTTGAATCAGCGTAATTGCTCTTTTAATGAGTGGTGTACCAACACGTTCAGCAAATTGATGAATCACATCCCCAAATTTGATACCCCAACTCAGTTGATTGGACATCTTTTTGACTTCATGATTTAATGCACCATATTCTGAAGTCGCCAAGGTTTGAACAGCGACAGTCATCGAAAGACCCCCTTTCCAATATTCAGCAAGGTCTCGAAGGAAATCAGGGAATTTCTCTTCCATCTGGTTTTTCTCTTCCTCTATCTTTTCCCAGTAGTACGATGCTGGGAAAATAAGTAAGAAAAAGGTAAATCCAAAGAAGTTGAGAAAAATAGTTGGATGAACAGAAGTGATACCTAAGTCAAGACTTGGTCCAATCCACAACGATTTATTGTTCATATTTGTTGGAATACCATCAAAGTAATGGATGGTCATATCAAAATTGACTTCGTACAAAGGCTCACCTTCTTGATTGCTTAGCACAATCAATTCGTACATATCCCCTGCTTCAATGGTTTGAAGCGTTATTCCGCAATCCTTTGACTGACCTACTGTCCCGTTGTTGTATGCGACAAGGTCGCCGTCGGGTGAGCGAATGGCAACAGTATAGGGGGTCCCTTCTTTTGCATCAATCGTACAATTGAGCCACATCGGTTGTTCAACCACAACTCCGCCAGTTGCATCAGTCGGGACACCTGGAACATTGAAATTTTGTGCACGTTTTGAAACCGTTGTCCATGGTTCTTCGGTTTCCCAAACAATGATATCTGCCTTATCTTCTAGGATATTACAGGATTGATTTGCTGCATAGGTCGGTTTTTGGTTGGACCTAAAGTAATCACCCATCGATTCGCCGGTGACTGGATCTTTTGCTGTTGCACCACAGTATAAATTTGTGAACATCGGTTCTCCGTTCGATGTTGGAACGAAGCCTGAATTTGTAATCCAAAACAAGCCGCTTGAAAGTCCGAGGATAATAGAGAAAAATAAGATGACGTAGAGGCGAGAAAGCGTTTTATCGTCCTTTGGAAGGTCGAGTTCGACGATAATTTTCTCCTTCTTCTTAGCCATGTTGTCACCTCACATATCCTGCTCTTTACTGCTGGTGTACACGAGAACCGCATAGGCTACGTGGATGAGCGGAATGAATCCAAGAACAATGAAGTAGAGCATGCCTTCTGACATTTGTGCTCCTGAACCAGATACCCAGAACATAATGACCAGCATGACGATCAAGAACAGGGGCATCGCAACAGCAACCACAATGTACGATTCAGCGAGCAAGGCTATGGATTCAAGGAACAATTGCAACCGTGTTCGATTTTCACGCATGTAGTGTTCAGCACGATTGAGGAAGTACAATTTGAGTTGCCCTCCAGCTGTGAGTGTACCGATCATCCCTTGGAAAAATTCGGTTAACCAAACTGATGCGGCACGGTCAACGCTCAATCGCATGGCTGTAATCAAATCATAGCCGAGTAGCGTGACGTCTCTGTAAACCATCGCTGCATCATCAGCCACATCGCCATAGATGTCTTTATTCATCGCTAATGATTTGAAAATTTTAGCAGGTGTTGCGTTTGCTGCAGACATGGCAGCAGTATAGGAAGCAGCATACGGAAGGTATTTTTCAATCATATCCGCTCTTCGTGTCACTTCTCGCTGTGAGCCACCAATATTGTATTTGTAGGCTACATAAGGAACGATAACTCCACCAACGATGACGATGACAAATTTGAGAAAGACCGGGAAGACCTGTAATCGATAGTCTGGACAACCTTTGCCAGGTAGGGATTCATCGACAAGATTAGCATTCCAGTATTCCCAATCCCAGCAAGGGTCGATGGAAGCGGGGTCTTGGATACTCTCATAAAACGCGATGACCCCAATATCGGGGATGAAGAAGAGAGATACAAAGCCCCATGAAATGAACATTACAACAATGGAGGTCATAATCACCGTGGCCATATACACTTCTGGCATCATTGGAATGGCGCCCTTGACAAGGCTTTCAGACAGTTCTTTGTTTCTCCTCGCTTTCTTTTTGACAAATGGACCGACCACCCTTGTGCAGATGCGTTGCCACAATGTCAATTCCATGGTCGTACCGCCTTACTTACCGAAGTCCATCAACTCGTGCCATAATCTCATGCGGCCTCACATAGTATTCCGTGACGATTTGGGATACTTGGTCGGCTTTACGAATGTCATTGAGAACCATCCATTCAAGGATTCTCTTCCGAGTACGTAGTTCTCGACGCATTTCTTCTTGACTGTAATTGATTTTGACCATGATTTTCTCGAGAACATATGACTTTCCGCTGAAGACGAAATCATCTGTCGAGACATCCCAACGGAAAACTTCGTTGGTAATTATTTCCATGGAGTTCGGGTCAATACCCACAATCTCGACGAGTTGCTTGGTTCTTCGAACACGCTTTCCATTGATACGAGTCTGGATTTGGATTGAACATGCTTCAAGAGCGGGGAGCAGAACACGAGGAATATCGATCGGTTTGTTCTCCAATCGGTGCACGAGTGAAGGTACCGAGTCAGCGTGCACCGTCGAATATGCACAGTGGCCAGTAGCCATCGCCTGGAACAACACATATGCTTCAGCACCACGAATTTCACCCACAATAATGTATTCTGGTCGTTCTCGAAGGGCAGCCTTGAGCAATTCGAACTCACCGATGACACCATCAGAGGACTCACCACCGAATCCTTGTCGAGTTAGCCCTGGAACCCAATTCGGTTGTGGAATGTTCACTTCACGAGTTGATTCGATAGATACGATTTTCATTTGCCACGGAATGAATACACACATTGCATTCAGTGTTGTGGTTTTACCAGAAGCGGTACCACCGACAAACAACATTGGTACTTCATTTTGGAAAGCAATCCAAAGGTATGCGACCATCAACGATGACATGGTTCTAAACGCAACAATATCCGCAGGCGAAAACGGATCGTCTTTGAAACGTCGAATACAAAATGCTGAACCTCGTGTTGAGATTTCATGACCTAATTTCATCACAATTCTTGAACCGTCCATCAATGTAGCGTCGAGCAGAGGCTCAGCAACTGATATGTGCTTGCCGCAACGTTGTGCCAGTTTGATTACATAGGATTCCAATTCATCATCGGTTTCCCAAACAACAGTCGTTTCGACAGATTCGAACTTCCTATGATAGGCAAAAATTGGAACATTGGTTCCATCAAGAGAAATATCCTCAACATTGACATCGTTCATTAGAACATCCATCAGTCCGTAACCTATGAGGTCACGTCGAATGTAATAGAAAATCTTGGATTTAGATTTTTTATTGATTTTCATACCGTAAGATTTGATGACTTTGTCCATTGCAGTACGAATATAAGACTCAGGATTTGCGTCAATATCTTCAATGTTGGCAGTGAGAGAACGAATGAAGATATCCATGATTTCATCGCGTTGTTCTTGTTCTTTTTTGGTCATTGGTGGTTCGATGATTTGGTAAATGATATTCAGAGTTTGTTTATCACGTACAATTCTTGCAAAAGCATGAGGTGGCATGACAGGGTATTTGTCAAGTTCATCATACTGTGCTTGTGGCTTTTTACGTCGTTGCTGACCTTCACCTTTTTTCCTTGCCATGCTGACGCCCTCCCCTAGCCATGTGAGTTCACTCAATACCCGACTATAACACTTAGGTGTTGAACTTAAGAAAGGGGGGCAGAATTTCGTGAATTTTTCAATGTTCAATGGACGCTTTAAACGAATCTAACCACGTAGAAACATCGCTTGAAAATTGGTCGAGTGTTCCGTTGTTTTGAAGAGTGACATGGGCAGTTTGCAACAGTGTATTGAGGCCCCAGCCAATCTCTCGAGCGTTTCGTTGTTCGAATTCTTCTCGACTTCCATCCTCCGACCTGCCCCTCGATTGAATTCGTTCAAATCGAATATCCTCGTTTGCTTCAATGGCCACCGAAACAAAGTGTTGACCCCATTGTTCTGCAAAAACATTGTATTCATCAGTTCCTCTCATACCTTCAATCAATACAATTTCATTCAAGGCCATTAGGTCATTGACTGCTGTTACGAGGCGAACAGCAAGCACGTTTTTGCCAAATGTCTGCCTTAAATCGTGAGCGACTTCACCAAAAATTGTTGGCGATTCTTCGAGTCCCCGAAGGTTCACTTCCCTTCGTACCATGTCACCCATCGAGAGAATCGGAATGTGTTGGCTGGCTAAAATTGCTGCGAACTCACCTTTTCCAGAACCGGGCATACCGCATACTGCAACGACTTTGCCCATGAGAATCCCTGTGGCTTTCAGCCTTTGAAAATACCTC
>JAUREO010000007.1 GCA_030827365.1 Candidatus Poseidonia sp.
TTGACCTTGACCTTGGCCTTGACCTTGGCCTTGACCTTGGCCTTGACCTTGTCCCTGACCTTGTCCCTGACCTTGGCCTTGACCTTGTCCCTGACCTTGATCTTCGGATTCGCCACCGCCTTCAGTGCCACCATCACCAGCGCCAGCACCAGATTCTGAGAAGTCTGGGTCGTATGCGTCTGGGATACCGTCACCGTCGGAATCGGAGTATTCACCGTCGTTTGGGTCGTTTGGGAATTGGTCAACGTTGTCAGCCTTGCCATCACCGTCGGTATCGGAATTGTTAGGGTTGGTACCCTTTGCATATTCCTGGGCGTTGGTTAGACCATCGCCATCAGGGTCTGCGTTTCCGTCACCGCCGTTGGTTGGGTTCAAGCCATTAGCTACTTCCCAACCGTCAGGTAGTCCGTCACCGTCACTGTCCGCATTGTTCATGTTCGTACCTTGACTTTGTTCCTCTGCGTTTGTCAGACCGTCACCGTCCCAATCTGCACCACCGTCTGATGGATCGAGAGGGTCAGAACCGTCCCCGCTCACAGCAGTAGCTGTTGAGAGAGCGAGGAATAAAGCCAATAGTATGCTCAATAATTTTGTTTTCATCTTTTTTCACTTCCTTTTTTTGTTTTATACAATAGAGAACCCACTGTCCTCTCTCTCCGTCAACATTTGCTGGATAAGGCCAGCATCTGTGCCGGGAGAAGAGCGACGCTGCACTTGACAGCGGCGCACGGCTCGCAAAACGTCAAAGGTTGCCATATTATACATTCCACTTATCTTAGGGAACTGTGGCGACGTCTTGCTGTTTGTTGTGGTATTTTCCTCCGTTTTCATCGTTTTTTCACGGGTTGTTCATAGGGAACCCTGCGTTCCCTCTACCAAAGTCAACTCAATCCAGTGTATATGAATACATCGATTTATTGAGTATCGTGTTCAACTCTATTTTCCATAATGTTGAAGGGTTGCTAACTCGATATCGAATTCATAGTCAAATGTTGTAGGAAGTAAAATCGATGCTTTTTGCTGCATAATGAACAAAGAAAGGAGACGGGCGAAGTGTTCATCTTCGATTTTATGAAGACGGTTGACACCATGGCCAAGTGAAGGCCCAAACACATTGTACGGTCTAAGTAAGCGTGATAATGCTACTTTTGTCGCTCGAATCGCATTTGACCCCTCTAAACTGGTTCGTTCAAAATTAGAGCCCAGACCCTCGATAAGGTCGCCTTGTTTGGCTCCTTTGGTTCCATGAAGGGCAATGATGCCGAGAATTATGAATTGATGTCGCTTTATGGTG
This sequence comes from Candidatus Poseidonia sp., assembly GCA_030827365.1. Taxonomy (GTDB): domain Archaea; phylum Thermoplasmatota; class Poseidoniia; order Poseidoniales; family Poseidoniaceae; genus Poseidonia. The sequence continues at coordinate 1,295 of JAUREO010000007.1, forward strand.
TCCCAGCGATGAAAATCGCCGTAAAAACGATCTTCTAATTTCTGCAAGATATCTATGTCTTCGTTTGTGAGTTCAAAATCATCAACTCTTTTCTTTGGTTTTGCTGTGGCTTGTTCTTCTGAAAAAACATCAGCAAAATCTTTCCATTTATGTTCAGCCTCAATCCAGTAATCTAATTTCTCTGAAAAAATAGGGTCTGCCCCACCTCGAAGTTCCCAAAGCGTCCTGTGGAGTAACTCAGGAGCTACCCGCTCAAATGCTCCAGGATCGCGGCTAGAAATATAGTGCAATGCATTAAGGAATTTTTTATTCCGCTTGTCAATTCCCTTGTCTGCGGGCTCCTGCATCGTTTTATTGGAAACCGTGTTAGTTTTATTTTCTTTCTTTCGTGTGATTGTCAAATGTTCCATTTTTTTCCCTCATTTTTACGGTAAATTCCGCAAACTTTCACGGGGCACTTTTTTTTTGCCGTAATTCGTTGTCTACCTTCAAACTACGTAAACTGATGACTTCTTATAAAGAATGACTCAAAATTGCTTCATCATCGAGCGATGAAGCCCTATTTCACCTATGGAATACGGGTCATCAATGATGTTCCAACTAGATTTTTTGTAAAAATTAACAGCGATTTCTCTTGCCTGCAAAAATCCCACTTTGGCTTTAAAATATGCTTTTCCTTCTTGTTCGAGAATATTGAGAATTTCCTTAGCATACCCTTTGTTTCGATGTTCTTCACATGTACCCATTTGACGGATTTGGACGGCTGGACGATACTTTTCATCATCAGAGACAAGTGGACCAAAGGGTGGAATGGCCGTTGCACCTGGGCCTCCATGATCTTTTCCTGCACCATCTGACTCGGGAGGGATAAGATGGAGTCGGCCGACCGCAATGATGGCTTGGCCAAGCGTGACGTAACAATGAATGGCTTCATGGTCATCATCAAGCCGTTCGCTACCCATGGGCATACCAATTGGTTGGCGCAGTATGGCGTATCGGGTAAAAAAGTATGCTTCGGGAATTTCTTCGTAAGGATAAATGGTGTGGTATTTGACGGAGTTTGACATCAATAGAAACCACCGAAAAGCATCAACAATGCAAAAATAAAGAGGAACGGAAGGACAGAGAGTATTCCAGCGATTGTGACCATTCCAAAACCATACGCCGATGATTTTGTGAATGCTCGAACAGTAAATCCAATGTAAATGAGGGGCATCACAAAACAAAGTGTATTGAATACATCATCTTGTCTTTGCAATTGTGCATTCATTTCCGCTTCTGCATCAATATCAATGGTATTGTATCCGAAATTGATTGTTTTGTTCGCTAACTCTTGCTCTTCAAACCATATGGTTTTATTTTCCATGTAATAATGCCCAATCGCTTTTTTTTCGTCTCGTTGTTGTTCATCTTCACAATCATAACAGTACGAATTGAAGTAAATTCTTCGGTCGTTCATTCCTGGTACCTCATAACACCATAGATTATAACTCATATTGCCTTGTGCCAAATAGCCGTTACAAAAGTCAAGGTATACTCCTTCATCCAAGTCCAAAACCATGGTAAAGGTCGAATTTTCAGATGATATTGATGTATCATGGTACCTATTTGGCTCCTCATACCAATTTGGCTCAAACATTGCATTGATGCCACCAAAAGCAAACAATAACACAATGTAGAGAAGGAAACCAATGAGTATTCCCCAAGCAAAAGACGGCGGTTTCTTTTCAACAGGGGCAATATTATCCCATTGCTGGTTCCCTCCAGTGAGAATATTCTGCACCTCTCCAGAGAGAATGGGCTGCCCAGTCAAAGGAATTGAGATTGATGGCGGTATTGCCTGTTGTTCGATACCCGCAAATGTGAATGCCCCTTCGGGCTTTGGCGGGTCATCATCATCGGACATGATAAGTATAGCATGGACCTCAATTTCAACATTTAGCCTCATTGAACAAGGTTATATGGAAAGTCGCGTTGAAATATGATTTCCGATTGGCTTGTCAATATGCACGGATGTCAGAGTGGCTATGAGCGGGACTGCAGATCCTGAGACCGGAGTTCGAATCTCCGTCCGTGCTCCACGATTCAATAGATAGAAAATTGGTGATACAATGCCTCGAATGAACGAACGTCTTGGTGAGGTTGGAACGGGATTTGCTAAATTTCTTACCCCACCGTCGCCAGATGTCATTCGTTTTACCGTAGGTCAACCTGATTTTCCAACACCAGCATCGATTGTGCAAGCCGCCAAAGATGCTCTCGACCGTGGTGAGACGGCCTACACAAGACCACAAGGCAGTATTGAATTATGTAAGGGAGTGGCAACGCACTTAGAACAGTATGGTATTGTTCGGGGCCATGATGACGTCCTCATTACTCCCGGTTGCAAGCAAGCACTGTTCTATGCCATGCTCACACTCCTCAATCCGGGTGATGAAGTCATTTTACTTTCACCCGCGTGGCCATCCTACGATGGTATGCTTCGACTACTCGGCGTTTCCCCTATTCATGTGCCGGTTTACAAACACAATTATCATCCTGATTTTGAAGCCGTTGATTCAGCAATTTCTGAAAAAACGACTGCAATTATTCTCAATTCACCCAACAACCCCACTGGAGCGGTATACACCCCTGCTGAAATTGAACGGTTAACAGCTCTTGCAGTCAAACACGATTTGTGGATCATTGACGACATGATTTATGCAAATTTGACTTGGACCGAAGATGGTTACACTTCGCCTACACTTTTCGATGGTGGAAATGAACGCACCATATCGATTGGTGGATGGTCAAAAGGCTGGTCGATGACAGGGTGGAGGCTTGGATGGATTACCGGACCAAGCGAAGTGATGAATAATGTCAAAACAATCAATGCGAGTTCTGCCACACACGTTCCAACGTTCCTCATGCCAGCAGCACTTCACGCATTTGATTCAATGGAAAATGTTGAACAAATGAAACAGGAGTTTGCACGCAGGAGAAGTTTGATTCACAAAGGATTCCAAACGCTACCTGGCGTTGAGGTTCCTGAACCAGAAGGTGCATTTTACATGTTCTGTGATGTACGGGGAACAGGGATGACAGATACTGAATTTGCTCTTCGAGCTATGGATGAAGCAAAGGTACAGTGTATACCAGGTTCACTCATGCCAGGCGGTGAAGGATTTATTCGAATCAGTTATGCAACCAGTGAAGACAATATCAAAGAAGGTGTCCGTAGACTCAAACAATGGCTTGAACAGCTTTGATTCTACAATAAATTTGTTTTTGTTTGAAAAGCAATGTTTTCGCAGAGTCAGTTTGAAATCGGAAGCGGACTAGCATAATCCATGGCGGTTGATGAAACCGGGATTTCATTGAAAGATAGTGCCATCGCAGGCAATGCAACGGTCCATTCATCGAACACAGGTATTGCTCAAATCAATCTTCAAGATTCTGCTATTGCTGGCGATGTAACCATTGTACAGAACACCATGGACACCGATGAGTTGATTGCCAAACTTCGAAACGAACTCAATCAATTCAATACTGGGGGAGTCGGATTCAAAATCCCTCAAGGTGGTTTTTCTAGACAAGACATTGAATCTCTCATCCCCCAATTGGTACGAGACCCAAGTCCCTTACGCCAATTGCCAACACCCAACCTCGTTGAATTTGGTCGACTCTTAAGGGCGATGGCTCAACCACGATTGCTCTCATTTGTATCCCAACAATTACTCAGTCGCGAAGATGTCCAATCCTCACCTGAAAACTTGACTGCAGCCCATCTTCTGTGTGCAGATGCAGAAACCTCAGTCCTCCGACCAAAGGCCGCTCTACAACATGCCGACAGAGCATTCAGTATTGCCGATGAACACGGATTTGTTGACTTTGCAGCCTCAGCCCTCCACGCTGCCATCCGTTGTTGCAAAGAACTTGCCATCGACCGCATGACCTACGTCACACACGTCATGAATTATCTTGAAAAATATGGTGAATCACATGACCTCGCTGCTGCTTGGCTCCACATCGCTCTCGGAGAACATCATGAAGGCGTGAAGGGTGGGCTTGCAGATCACCACGAATCCATGGGGCTTGACAGGGCACGAAAAGCAGGCGATATTGAGGCTCAAATTCTTGCATTGGTCTTGTCTGCCGACAATTCCTATTGGGTCATTCGAGAACATATTTGGCAGGACCTCATCAAATCAAGCGAAGACTATGGACTTCGATTTTATTCCATGCTCATCAATCTCGCCGATTTTGTTCGACATGGGGAGTATGAACGATTACTCGCAGGTATTCGAACGATTCAACGCACTTCAAAGGAGGCGGGTCTCATCGAACTCGAAGTCATGGGTTCCCTGTTGCAACTTACTCAGGGCATTCACAACATCGTTGATAACTCAGCCGTGTCTCCGGCACAAAAATCATCACAAATACGTCAATTACTCAACGAGCCTCAAATCCTTGAAGCCGTCGACAGAATACTCACTGAAGGTTATCTTGGACTCGATGATGAACTCGTATTTTTCTTTGGCTTAATCACATTATCCAATCTATCATTGCCTCCTCAATGCCAAGCCTACTTGCAACTTGAACGACAAACGACTACTGTTTCAATACGTGCGATGCTACTCCTTCTTTCGGGAATTCGTGAAAATGGTACTTTCGACCAACGAATTTTGCGAAATGTAAAGAAAACACTTGTCGAAAAAGAAATTACGCTTGACCAACCCGTTTGGCGTTTATTTGAGTTGGCTTCAAAAAGTAAACAAGAACAAGTCATTACCCCCCAACAACGAGAACAATTTGTCCAAAGAAATCCTGTACCAGCTGATATTGGAAGATTTCTTTTTTGGTTTGTTGCTGCAGTTTGGTTGGTTGATATCGCAAAATATTCTAATCTCATTGACTTCTCATTCGCAGAAATCATTACAGAAGATGGAATGATTTTCGTCCCTATCTTGTTCATCGCTTCATACACCCTACGTAGCCTGCGAGCCTCAAAAATAACTGAGCTTAGAAGACAACAACAAAATCGGCCAGACCCTATCCCTTACCCCTACCATAAAACGACCATTTCAGAAGGAAATGAAATTCTCAATCTCTTCATCCATTGGGCGAGTTCATTGTATTTGACTTTCGTTTTTATTGCGATTTTGGCAAGTGATGGGGAACACATTTATGGTGAATTCTTCTATCGAATTGGCCTTTATAGTTCGTTTGTTCTCTATGTGTTGTTGACTCAAACCATTCACAATTCACACCAAATCTTGTTGATGTGGCGACGTTTTATTTCCCTCAACGTGTTGTTCATTGGAATTGCCTACTATATGTTCAACCAACACAGCGATTTCCAAGACATCCTTTTGCCTTGGCTCGTGATGATGTTGTTTGTTTTCCTTCTTTACCTTGGTAACAAACAATCGATGATGAAAAAATACAGTGCTATGGTTCGTCATACGCAAGGGGGGATATGATGGTTTATCGAGTAACGCTAAAACACGCCCATGGAAAAATTTCACATGAGGCTGTCATGGACTTAGTCAAAAGACTCGATGGCAATGAACATGCAGAATTCCGAATGACCGAGGATGGTATCCACTTCCAAACAGGGGATGCTGAAGCTGTCATCAGCCACAGCAGTGGAGAAATTGTCATCACTCCAGGTTCTCCATCACGCATTCGGGCGACTCGTATTGGGGAATTGTTGGTTGTTCCTGGCATGATTATGAACGCCCAAAACAAGAAGCGAAACAAGAAAGCAACCAATACAGCTACGATGGCGATGATGGCTACACTGGATGCTGACCCTGCGGATGTTCACAGCAACTTGTTTCCTGATATTAGTCCAGAAGAATGGGAAGGTATTCGAAACGCCATGGGGGTTGATGACGTACAAGAAATCATTTCGCCATTCGCCTCACATCAACCTGCGGAAGCGAGAACCATCGAACTCTCATCAAGTTTCACCATTCAAGCAGACCACTGGACACCTCCGCTCACATGGATGGGCAGACGAGGTAAAGATGCTGCTGAATACCTGAATTATCCCAAAGGTTCACCACAATTTTTTGTTCGACAATTACCCGTTGACCCATGGACAATCCTCTGGGATGAATCAATGAAAGCGGGCGGAATTTCGTGGGATTAAGCCCATTCGGAGGGGTCGAATCCACTACCAAAGGTTCGTTCCTCATCAATTTCGATTTCTTGAACATCGGTCATGTTTCCATCGTGTTCGGGTGTGGTGGTCTTTGCCCAATCGTCAACAGGACCTGGCTTTCCAACACCAGGCCCATAGGAGTATTTGATTTCATGAATCAAGCCTAATTTTGCGAGCCATAATTTCCGAAGGGTGTTCATAAATTCATTTTTTGTTAAACCATCAAACCAGATGGGCAAACTGACATTGAATGCTTGTAGAGGGCCTGGCTTTTCTTTTCCATCATGCCCCATATGGATGCCCCAGTCGACACCTTGTCGAATGAGGTGAAGGCGGCTTTCATGGACCCATTCATCCCATCCGTCCTTATCTTCTTCCATGTGTTGTGACATTTCATTTTGTTGTCCTTCATCCACCCTTGTCATGGAAGAAATCGCTACGAGATCGCGGTTGGTTGGAACGATAACCGCAAACATGTGTCCTTGGCCAGCAGAAGGGTATCGAATGAGAAAATGTGCTTGTGCCTTCTTATCTGGTTGGCTTCGAACCGTTAATCGCTCTTCGCCTATCCATTTCTTTAAGTTGTCAACGACCTCTGACCCATCCATCGTACCACTGGAAAACCTCATCCCGTTTGAATGGTTTGGATTTCATATGAAGTTCATCATCTTGAATTGAGTTGGGTGATGACGGATTCAATCAGCGTGCTGAGACGCATTTTTTCATCCTTTGGCATCATTTTTCGGTTCCAGGCCTTCCTCGCATCGACGAAATCATCCCAAGCCCATGCAAACAAATGCCCTGAGACCCAAAACAATGGAAGAACGATGAGAGTAACAAAAACTGCAGCACCCCATTGCTGGTATGTTTCCGAGCCAAAAAGGTGTAGCCAATCAATTCCAAAGATTGATTCGATAGTTGCCGTCTGCCACCATAACATGATGGTTACGACGAGAGCTGAAATCGGCCATACAATCATTGAACCAAACATTGCAGCAAGGAATTGGAAACTGGTTCGGGCATCGAGTCCTTCATCGGTGGAGTCACCGAGCAAACGCCCCATCAACAATTGGAAGCCAAGTGAAAGAACGAAGAGCGGTAAAAATATCGCAAAAAAAGACCAACGTACAAGACTTTTGACGCCGTGAATTGGGTTCGCCTTTCTAAGTAGTCTTGGATTCGTTTGTAAATCTCGACCGTCGAGCCGATGTTTCTCAAGGATTTTACCTGCTTCAATAGCCTGCTCAAGCATGGCATCGGAATGAGTTGTCGGTGGAAGTTCAGTATTTGGCTGATACCAAGAACGCACCTCTCTTGCAGCATGAACTTCCTCACTCCATTGCTTCAGAGGCTTATTTTCAATTCTCGCCTTGACGTGGGCAATCAAGTGGAACCCACGGTGCTCATCCCAAGTTTGAGCGTGTGGAGTGAGTTCTGGTAAGCGACGTTCAAGTTCATCGCGAAAATGATGAACGAGTTCTACTGGCGGTTCAACCCAGTCACGCTTTCGAACCGCTTCAACCATATCATCTGGAATTGATTCTGCATCAATGGTGATGGCTTCTCCAAATTCGATGTATTGGTCGGTTCGGAAGAATTCTTTGGTTCGAAAATGAAGACCTGTTGGGACAAGTTTTGGCATGGGTTGGCCGTTGGCCTTTGCAAGGGCCGCAGCGGCGAGCACAGTCCTCATTGGGCCTGTGCGAAATCGAATCATGTGGGATTTATCGTGACTTGTTCCTTCGGGAAAGAGAACACAACCAAAACCGTGTGAAATACCACTCGCAAGCGAAAGAAGAGACCTGCCGTTGATATGATTTGCTTCTTCCTCTGTACATCCACCTCTCACAAGTTCTGCCTTTCGGACCACAGGTTGAACGGCCAAGCGACGCGTCCACCAACCGAGTAGTGGGCGCGTGACCAAGTCATGGCGACTACCAACAACGAATTCTTTGGGGTGTTGCAAGAAGATTCCAAGTGGATCCATCAGCCCATTGGTGTGCCACCCACAACACATAGAACCACCTTCATGATTCAGTTCCTCGACCGTTGATGACGAAGTTGTTCGAAATTGCACCGCAGAAACCCTTCGGCAAAACCAGAAACCAAGCCATGTCCAAAATGGTGACCCAGGTGTGGATTTGCCGAAGACGGGTAACGGGGCTCGCAGCAATTTTTCCATATTCATTTTTTTTGCAGAAGAAGAGAGGATGGGTAGAACCTCACCGTTGTGAACCACGACTTCAGTATCGAGGTCCACTTCCGACATCTCATTCGCCTCGAAGTGCTGAGGCTAACGCGCCTAAACCAGCATGGTCGATCTCAGAAGATGTCGGAGTCTGTGGCCACATTGCAGCAAGTGTTGAACCCCCATCGCCTACGGTACGTGGTAAAATGTGAACATGCACATGAGGAACTTCTTGTCCAGCATTCGGACCGTCGTGCAAGCATACGGTAAAATCGCTGGTTCCAAAATAGCCTGCCAGTAATTGTTGAACCTGTTTCACTCCTTGCATGAGACCTGCAGATTCGGTGTCGGATAGCATCCCTAGATGGGATACTGCTCGCTTTGGAATCACGAGGGTGTGACCTTCTCGCCTTGGGAAAATATCGAGAAAAGAAAACCAATGCTCTCCTTCTGCAACCTTATGGCAAGGAATTTCGCCATTGATGATTCTTTCAAACAATGTTTGGTCTGCCATGGACTCGCTACATTGAACCTATTTTTGAGATTAAGCACCAAAGCAAGTGCTATTACTCTTCTTGTGGTGCCAATATCCAGTGGCCACCAGCACCTTTTTTGAGTGCTAACCGACCTGTTTCGCCCGTAACATTTACCGTGATGTGATGTAAGAAATCGTTCGATGTGCCTTCAAAATCTGAACGGACAAATTGGCCTCTCGATTCTTCTCGAGCAAGCGAGGCGATTGCACACGCAGTGAGCATTCGAATGCTTGCTTGAGTACAAAGCACTTCATGCAAATTGGTGTTCATCACCAATGAGGTTTGGTCAAGATGAAGTGATTCAGCAAGGTGGGAAAGGGCATCGAGTTCTTCACACAATTGTGTTAACGATGAAGCATTCATGTCTTTGGTTGCCGCAAGCGAAGAACGAATTGAGGCGTTGATGTTTCCAATTCGAAGAGCGTGGGTTTTTTCTTCGTCAACCATCATCATTGCAGATACATCTGCTTCAACTTGGGCTGTCGCTTCTTGGAGGTGCTTTGATGAGGCAAACGACCGACTTTTGACCCACTCTCCAGCGTCACGGCCAGCAGCAGCACCGATGACCATGGCATCGAGCATTCGGTTTCCAACCAAAAGACCTGCCCCGTGGAATCCGCTCGAAGCGGCATCGCCTGCGGCGTACAGACCTGTAGCCCAACGTGACCATGTGCCAACAACACAGCGTCCGTGGCTGTCAACAGGTAGGCCGCCGATTGTAAAATCAACTCGGCATTCAAGAGGAACGGTTGACTTGTTCATGTCAATTCCGGTACGCATCTTGACCATATCGAAAGTTGTAGCCCACCATCCTTTGTTCTCCCCAAGGTGTCTGGCATCGAGAACGGGTTGAACGGCTGATGTGATGGCAGCACACAGAGCGGTGTGGTCGGTATCTGCCGTGGAAATTTCAGGACCTGAAGCCTCATGCAAACTTGCCCCATCTGAAAGCAGACCAAACGGTAAGGCAATGTTTGTGCCTTTGATGCAAAGCGGATGGGCAAGAACATGTTCCATATCACGTAGGGGGATACCAGATCGGAAGGCCATGTCCATGCCAAGGCCAATCGGTCCGGCGGAAAATGCTCCCTCAAATCCTTCGTCGGCGATGATGAGGGCTTTGCACTGAATCGGTACAATGGTGCCATTCATCGAGTCGAGGACAATGAGTCCTTCAACTGCTGTGTCGTTGAGGACAAGATGCAATGGTAGATGGTCACCTCGACGCACAACTCCAAATTTCATGGCTTGTTCTTCGAGGACTTGGTGAACTTCAAGCGACGTGCTGTCACCTGAGTCGATGCATCGGGGTTGTTGATGCCCTACAGCATGGCGAGTCTTTGGCAGACCTTTTTGGTCTCGGTTGAAAATGACGCCTTTTCGCTCCAAAAAGTCAACTTCGCCTATCGCTGAAGCTGTTATTGAAGATACAACATCTTGGTCCGAAAGAAAGGCACCAGCCCGAACAGTGTCTTCTCGATGACCGCGGTTGTTCGCTTCTTGAAGGCCGGCTGCAATGCCATCACGGCTTCCATGACCATGGTGACCAAGAGCGGTCGAAGAAAGGAGAAGTGTTGTAGCACCTGCAGCAGACGATTCGCTTGCAGCACGCAATCCAGCAATCGTATCACCAAGAACGACTACATCCCACGCTTCCATACTTGCTCGCCCTCATCTCTGTCGAGACACCCTCCCTCCATAAGCAAACCGCTTCTATGGTCTGCTCAATCGGTGAAATTTGGGAAGGGTCGAAGTGATAATTTTCGAACACGCTCCTCATCTTTTTTCTTGTTCCAATTGTTTTGGTTAACGCCTCTGGTGGAGTAGGTTTGTAAGACAAGTGATTCAATAACAATGCCTTCACTATCTCGAAGAATCACCTGCACATTTTGAAGGGAATTGTTGGTTTTGTTCCAAGCAATACTCAACCACAAGACAACCCCCCGTTGTAGGTATCTTGGCATCCAATCCAAAGCATCGTTCTCACCATCGTTTCGCAAGAGTACTGGCCCAGTCGGTGGTGGACAAGGGGCGACTTCGAATCGGTGGTCCCTTGAGAGTGGTTCTCCATCTGGGCAAATCACTTCGATTCGTGCTACTTTTTCTTCGAAGGATTGATTGTTCAAGGCAATGAAGAGGTGGCCTGCTCCGCCAACGCACATTTTGTCAAGGGCAACATCCATTCGCCACTCGGAACGAAGGTATTCTGGTCGGCCTGAAATCAAATCCAATTGCAATCGCTCGAGCAGTTGAAATGCACCGGGTTGCCAGTTTCTTGCATGTGAAATAAGTCGCTGAAATGATCGCCAATGGAAGAGATTATTGCGATTGAGAATCATCTCCTCTATCGCGTCGTTTCGAATGAATTCTTTGATTTCATCCAAAGCCTCACTTGAACTGATTTCGGACTTCATCTCAAGATATAGGACATACAACAAACGCTCCCATGATTGTGATTTATCAAATCCTGGAAGGACGCTTTCATTGAAATTTTTCATCCACTCGTTCCATTCAATGGTTAAATCAGGGTCGAGGTGAAGCACGAGCATTTCGCTGAGAATGGAGCCGAGTTGAGTCGGATGATGTGTTGGAGAATGGTGTGCCAAGTAAGGCATCAAATCGCCTTGTTGACGGACCGTTTCCGAGGTAAAAATGGAATGAAACATATGTGCAAAACCCAAGGTCATCGCAACCAAGAGCGCTAAATTCCAAGCGATGGTGTCAACGGTAATTGCCGTTGCGAATCCAAGTAAAAATAGGGCCATCATACCAAGTGAAACATTGGTCCAAATATGACGGCGTACATCGATGAGTCCTTCAAGAACACGGTCCATTCCAGGTTGAGAACGAAGAGACTGCTTGTGAGTCATATGCAAACTACCAAGTTCACGCAGTGACAACTTTGCTTGGGTTGCAGACCACATCGATTCTGATGCGAGCAGAGGGGGCAGGATAGCCATACCCACTGGAACAAACCAAATTAGAAACACCTGAAGAGGATTCGTTACAGATTCAGAAGGTATGAGGGCGGTAAAAAGAGCAACGATGGCAATACTAAAGCCAAACATGATTCGCAACATCATCAGGAATTTATTTCTTGCAAACTTCCCAGCCTGAAGTCTCCTTCGCTCTTGAACTTCCCACTTTTCGAGCGTTCGCTCGAGAGGGTTGTCTGTTCGGATGAAACCTGAACCGTAAGGGTCTGGAAGGATGTTATGAGCCCGTTCTGCTTGTTTCGCAGTGGTCGATTTTTCCTCGTCCATACGGTCCCACCCATTATGGTGGTCGTGTTGCTTCAATATGGGTCTTTTCACTTGAGAATTGGCAATGATTTGAATTTCTAGAAAAAAAATAAATGCGGGCGTGGCAGGATTCGAACCCGCGATCTTCGGCTTAGGAGGCCGATGCATTATCCAGCTGTGCTACACGCCCAAATTCGTCTGCCTTGATTTGTTTCATGACGCTTACGATGGCTCAACTTGGTTGACCAAGTGTCTCAGCGATAGTGAAAAACAACGATTCGAGATGTATTCGGCCCTTTGAACCTCGCCGTAATGAAACATCACATTGTGCAATTGCGTTCATCAAAACATCCATCGCATCGATGTCAAAATGCGTTCGTCCTCTAACCAAAAAGGAATGGATGTGTTCAACGATATCTTCAGCACTCAAGTAATGTTTTGCCATGATTTTATCGAGCATACTCATGGCACCTTTGAATTCCAAGGTGTTCTTGTTGTCTTTTCTTTCCCATTTCCATTCGGCAATACGGCCCCGCATTGCTTCTTCGACCATGAGTTGAATTTCTCTCGAAACGATATTTGATGCAACGAGTTGAACTTTTTTTCTATCATCGAGATGGCCATGATGCCTTAGGGCATCAGTAAGGAAAATGGCTTTTCTCAAATTACCATTTGAAACATGAGCTATGTCGCCAAGAATTCCTTTGGTCACTTGGCATTTTTCTTGTGAAATGATCTCTTCGAGTCGGTGTTCAATCTGATGGGAAGTGAGTGGTGGGAGTCGAATGTGGTAAGTTCGACTCCTCAAGGCGTCAATGACCCTTGATGGTGTTGTTGCAGTGAAAATAAATCGTGCATTGATACTGGTTTTCTCCATCATTCGACGTAAATAAGCCTGCATTCCACGGGTAAGGAAGTCTGCATCTTCAATGATAAGAATTCGAGAAATTGGTCGATGATCGCCGATAGCAAGTTCGGCACCAGCAGGAGGAGGGGATGATGCTGTTTCTTCATATTCAAGGAGTTGAAATGAATCTAAACTTGTTCTTGATGCTAAAGTATCACCGGATTCTGAACCAGCAGGTCGAAGAAATGCTTCGAAATTTGCCATGGCTCCTTCTTTACGGACAATATTTCGAGCTTGAAGCACGTGGCTTGTCGACTTCCAACTTAGCCCGAGAACTTGTCGGCATACTAGACGATGAATGGCAGTTTTGCCACATCCCGAAGGTCCTGAAATGAGTAAATGTGGGGGTTCTGACGTCGTTGTGACATGTTGAAGATAGTCACGTATCTCCTTGGGGCATAAAAGATCTGAATAAAGGCGTGGGGCTTTTGATTCAAGCCATGACGCCATAAAATTGACTACAAGTCGAGAGTCTTTCAACTCTGCGAAAGGGATTACTCAGCCGAAACCCGCTTTGTGCCGTGTCTTCGTAACTTGACGAAAATTCGAGCACCACATCCTTTGCAGCTAATTCCATTTCGGTCTCGATGAAAAGATTCTATTGAACCGCAATCGGCACATTTGTAATCGATATTTTCCATCATATACGTCCCTCGATGTGCTTCCGACTTACCCATTAGTTTTGAATGTGTCCATTGTTAGGTGCCTTCATAGTATTCCATAACCCCAGTTCCAACAAGAACCATCGTGCCCTCTCGAATGAGGTCCAAAATCACTTGTTCAAGAACGCTGATTTCTACATCCAAAGTGTAGGCAATTTTTGCAATCGCTTCGGCATCAGAACCTCGAAGTTCAATCCATTCGATAATCTCTGCAATCAAAGGATCTTCATGCAGGTGACCCGTTTTACGGCGCGGGGTTTTTTGTGACATCGCTCAATAATTGAGGATTCCACCGACCATTTGCGGGTTGAGGATAATGTCGTCGTCTTCGGTCAAATCTTTTTCAACCAACTGCTGAAGGCTGAGCATCTGTCCGTTCACGAAGGGCCAAGATTTGCTTGATTCTTGGGTTGCCTTTTCGACAAGTTCCTGCTTTGACATGAGCACAGTTGCATGACCAGCTAGTGAAGGAATTTTCACTTTCAATGTTTGTTCGTTTTCGCTACCACCGACGATTTGGGGGACGAGTCGAATGAGACTGTCCTGTTCCAATTCCATACTTGCAAAGTCATCGACACTAACTGAAGTATCGTTGACGTAAAGCCAAGTGTTGGTCGCTCCTGAAAGTCGTTCAACGACTTCTTGCTGTGTCATTTGAGCAACTGCGTGCCCAGTTTTGTCCGCTATGTGTACTGTAAATTTGTTCATCTTCGTTACGCTCCTAACCCGTGAAATTGACTCATGAATGTGTCTTCTTTGCCGCCTCCTTTGGGTTCTAGAGACTCAAACCATCCACTTGTTATAAAGGATGATTTTTCTTTCAAATTCGAAGATTTGCCTGACGGGCAAGTAAGTAAATTTGCATGCTCTGTTCAAGCATAGCAGCGTTGGCCCAAGCTTGATTAAAATCGGCTCCTACCGCAAAGGCACCGTGTCCTCGGACGACAACGGCCCGCATTCCGCCCTGTTGAAGAGCTTCTACGAGTTGTCGAAGATACTCATCTTGATCGATATCGTCTGGCTCAACGATAATGATTTTTCCAAGATTTTTCTGCCCAACCGCATCGATGGGTTGAACAAGAACGAGGTCTTTTTCACAACTTGCAGCGGTGGTGTAAGGCGAATGCATTCGAATTGCTGCTGCTGGACCTCCGGTCACCATGCTCACCGTAGCCAGCACAACTTCAAATGAACGCCAATCAAGTGTCGCACCTCTCGGTGCCATCCCACTACCCATATGACCAATACAGATGCTTCGTTCATCCATGGATGCCAACATGACCATGTGTTTTGTTGCTACCATGACCCCTGGTTGACCTGGGTGCAGCATAGCAAGACCGCCAAGATTTCCTCGAACCAAGTGATCTCGGTCGAGTTGTTTACCAAGACGAACAAAATCGTTAACCAAATGGCCTGCAATCACAATGTTTCCTTCAACAACGGGTGGCATATTTGGTTGTTCAAGGTCCTTGATGACCTCAACCGCACCTTGTAATGCCCCCTCCAATCGTTGAACTTCGGCTTCAAGCAATTGAACGGCTGGTGTTTGCTCCACGGGTTCAGGTTGAGGTGACTGTCCTTGTTCAGGTG
Organism: Candidatus Poseidonia sp.; assembly: GCA_030827365.1. Lineage (GTDB taxonomy): Archaea > Thermoplasmatota > Poseidoniia > Poseidoniales > Poseidoniaceae > Poseidonia. The sequence continues at coordinate 16,568 of JAUREO010000007.1, forward strand.
CAGACTCTTCAGAGGGTGCTTCAACAGGTGCTGCTTCAGTTTCATCAGCAGCATCTGGCGTCGGATGTTCTTGAACACTCTCTTCAACATGCTCCGGAATGGATTCTTCTGCAGGTTGCTCTTCGTCAGCGGGGTCCTCTTGAATTTCGCTTGACATTTCAACGACGGACACTTCTGTTTCTTCAGAGAAAGTTAGGTCGGATGGTGGTTCAATGGATGGTGGGCCTGATGGTGGGCTACTTGGTGGGCCTGAAGGAGGGCCTGAGGGTGGGGGGCTACGTGGTGGGCCAGAAGGAGGGCCTGAGGGAGGGGGGCCGCTTGGTGGGCCAGAAGGTGAACTCTCTTCGGGTGGTTCATTCTGTGCTTCCTGGGCATGCTGTTCGGAATCGAGTTCAGTAGCAGAAGGTTTATGTTGGCTTGCTCCATCATCAACATTGCCAATTTCATGATCTTCTTCAATCTCATCAGCTGCACCAAATGCACTTCCCATCATAGCATCAAGATGAGCTAATTCCTCTTCTTCTCGTGATTTTTCTGAAGAGCTTTTGTTTGCCACGACAACCTACCCGTTTCACCTAATTGGCGCGTCTTAAATAGCGGTTGCGCTCCCGATGTTTGCTACTGCCCGCTTGGTGTAGAGGTTATCATGCAGGATTGTCATTCCTGCGACCCGGGTTCAATTCCCGGAGCGGGCGCCTATTCCTCCTCAGAACTTTTCCCCATTTGCAACGGTTTCATCGGCATGAGAAACCACAACAATGGAAAGATGTACAAAGTTTGAATATTTTTTCCGACTTCAAAAGAAAAGGTTGATTGAAATTCGATAAAACTCGCCGAGTATAGTGTTGCTGCCTCTTCGATGCTCGAATTTCTTGCTTGCTCAACCTCATGCTTGGACACGAGACCAAGGTCATAACCTGAATAAGATGATTCAACCGATATTCCTCTCGTGGTCATTTTCCAATCGGCATGAACGGTTTGGTGCAGAAGTGAATCTTCAACATCGTTGCTTGAAAAATTCTCAAACGCAATATTTTGACCAGAGCCCGCGCCTAAATCGAGAATGTAAAGCGACGGAAATACAATGAAAAAGAGGACAAGAAGCCAACAAAAAAGTGAATACACAACGGCATTTGAAAAGCGAAACGAGGTCAAAAAGAGCCCATGTGCAACAACGAATAAAAACAGAGATGTCACGATGAGCACACGGCCAATGTGAGTATAATCAATCGTTGATTCTTGTTTCTCGTCTTGCGATTCAACGGGCTGTTGTTGTTCAAGACTCGTGTCATTTCTTGAAAATGAGTACACAAAGAAGGATGTCGCTTTCTCCATGTCAACATCGATGTAGGTTTGCTTTGAGTCGACAACAATCAGGGCATGGATTTCTGTCGGGGCTGGCTTTCCTTCTTCGTACACTCCATCGAACTGGACAACTGTCCAAGCACTCATGTACACATGCACCGCTAATAGGAGTGCTAATCCGCAACTCAAATACACAAACCAACGCTGAGACGAAAGACGCAGTTGCACACTGAGTCCTCAGATTCATTGTTGATTATTCTTCGTTTTTGCCACGTCGTCCGACAATGAATGCTGCACCAAGGATGCACAAGAGGCTCAAAGGTGACAAGAATGGCAAAAGACCTGCGTCTTCCGCTGCTTCTTCGGCAGTATTGTCTCCGTTCTCGGTTTGGGTTTGATCGTCGTCTTGACCGAAATCGAGGTTTGATGTATCAACACCAGCGTTTTGTAACGCCTGCTCGAGAGCATCAAAGTCATAGGTCGAAGTATCAACAATATCGGCTAATTCTGTCGATTCGGCCATGATTTGTTGTGCATTCATCGCTTCAACGCCAGTGATGTATCGAATACTCACATGAGCTGGAGCATCGCTGGAATATCCTGCGGTTTCAGGGCCGGTAAGAATGTACCAGTCGCCATTTGCATCCATCACATACACACCAACACCAACGACGGTTGCATGTTGATTGCTCCACATTGGAGCCCACATTCCATCCTCGTATGGGAAGTCCTCGGCGACAATGTCGCCAAGTCGGTCCTCGAGGTTCATTGCAAATGTTTCGAGCACGTTAGGGAAATTGGAATCAGCAAGCGCTTCGATAACCGTCACTAATCGGTCACTGGGTTCAGGTTCTTCTTGAGCGGTTGAACACACGAAAAGGGACTGGTATGATTGTCCCGCATCGGCATCTTGCAAAGAGACATCGAAACAATATTCACTTTCTTCAGGAGCAATGAATTCGTAGTAATAGTCATTTTCTTCTTCACCCAGGAGCATTGATTCGGTTTCGACGGTATTTCCAAGTTCATCGAAGACTGTGAACACGAGATTGGTTTCAGGGAATGTGCTTGAGTCACCGTCCGCACCCACCCAAGCATTCACGCTCAAGGTCATGTCGTTGTTTCTTGATTCCGCAGAATACAATTTGTGGCCAAACCATTGGGACGAACATGGTGCATTTGCGTTGGAACTAAGCGTTCCAAATTGTCCAGAAAAAGTTGCCATCATACAATACTCATTGTCTCCGACATCCATGTCGACCGGAATTATGCCAGAAGAATACAAGTAGTCGCTGTACAAATAATCTTCACAGAGTGCATGATATGAAGAGCATAACATGTTGGATTCAGTGTACGCTGGACTTCCATCGACATACATTGTGATGTCAAGTTCAAACAATTCGACGCCTTCATCAAACCCATTTTCACAGTCAAATTCACCATCGTTGACAAATGAAAACAACACTGTTGTTCCATCATCACAGTCAAACAAATCAGAAGGATCGGTTGATTCATCACTACCATCGGTACAGTCTGCCTCACCATCGTTGGCCCAAGACCAATAAATTGTATCACCGTTAGCACACAAGAATTCGAATTCGCTGTATGTGCCTGCTGGCAAATCGTTACTGATATACCATTCAAATTCACCGTAGGTGGATATGTAACCATTTACTGCAAGGTCGGGTTCATCTGAGCCATCCGAACAGTCTTCTTCACCATCGTTGTAATACCATTGGTAAATTTCTTCTCCATTGTCGCACATCCAATATTGTGTATATTCTTGGTCGTCCCAAATGCTAGCGTATGAGGAATCGTCGGAACTGTCAAGACCATCAAGCCAACCAAACAAGCCATCTTCTGCAAGAAGGTTGTCTTCAAGGTCCTCTGAAATCGTCTCACCAAGATCAACCGATACGCCAGCGATGGTCGCTCCCATCATATTGAACATGAGTGGTTGACCCGGAGGGCATGATTCACACACACTCACCGAAGTGGATGAGTCATCGCCTAGGTCAACGGACAACGAAGTACCGTGGATAAAGTCAAGATTCCCAGGGAATTCGGTGCTGAATGTACCAGCATTGGACAATTCATCTGAAACACTGACGTCAAATTGTCCCTCGTCGAGTCCGAAATCTTGAGTAGGCATCCCACTCAATGAAAAGGAGTAATCAACGGTTGCAGAGTAATCTCCTGAAACTTCGCCACAGTCATCGTGCATCCAAATCTCATCGTCCCACAGGTCGATATATCGTTCTTCATCACAGACCCAATAAATGTCATTGCCACTCGAAAAATCAGCATACAAAGTGCTCGGTTCACCAAGCCTCCACTCGGATTGAGCTCCTTGGATTTCATAACCCAGTTCAATGGCTGCGTTGAAATCCACTGGTACTTGTTCGCCACCGCCTTCAAGCAGAACATCAATGCTCAGGCTTGCATCAAATTCAACATTCATAACAAAATCAAGGTCAGAGCCGATCAAGTTGCTATCGGTGTCAAGATACTCTGTATACACCATGTCGACGGTCAAAACCTGTTCCATATCGGTCTGAATATCGATATCAAATGAAGTGGGGTCCTGACCAAAGGTTTGTTCATTCCAATCTGTCAACAGTATGCCCGTGACCAACATTCCGTGGCGAAGGGTGACATCGTTAGTTCGACTCCATACATCTACATCGTTTCCGTACTTGTCTTGGATGACTTGAGGTGACATGTCTTCAGTGTAGTGGACATAAACATTTGAGCTACCGGAGTTGATTTGAGCAATATCCAAATTGAATCCAGCATCATCTGCTGCCCCCATAATTTCAAGGAAAATTTCATTCAAATTGATGCCGGTGAAATTTTCCAAATCATTGTCAATGCTTGCCCAATCATACTCTACGCCGTAATAATATTCTGTATCACTCGAGGTTTGACCGGATGCCGCTGGGGCAACAACGGAGCAGACGAAAAGAGCGGTGAGCAGAACTGAAAGTTTGGTTTTTCGTGTTTCCATAAAGCGGTGACTTTTCCATTACCACTTAAATGCTTTGAAGAATGCTCATCTCGATAATGCACAGACACGAACAAAATTTTCAAACATCTCTTTTCCAAATTCGGAATCGTTCACCTCTGGATGAAACTGCAGGCCGAATCTTGTACCTTGCTCATTTTCCATCCCTTGAACGAGGCATGATGGGCTTCTTGCAGTGACAAAGAAACCTTTTGGCACAACATGGACTTCGTCGTTATGGGACTCCCACACCATCTGTTTCTCTGGAGTTCCTGCAAAAAGAGTTCCTCCGCCTTCAACAAGTTCAATCTCCATCGCTCCAAATTCAGGTTCGGGCGATTCGCGGGCATCTCCGCCGTAATAACGTGCCATGAATTGATGGCCAGCACAGATGCCTAAAATTGGGATATCGAGTTCAAGAAATGCCGCACAATTGCCTAATTCTCCTGAGAGCCCAATGCGTGCTGCCCCTCCCGAGAGAATCAGTCCGTCGAGGTCACGCAATTCATCGACCGGGGTTGTGTTCTCAATGATTTGAGAATCGACTTTGAGATACTTGAGCATTCTCCATTCTCTGTGGGTCCATTGGCCTCCGTTATCCACCACATCGATGACGAGAGGGGCGTCGGACATTGTTGCTCAAAAAAGCGTGAAGGAAGACGAGTCATGAACATACCGATGGGTCAAAGAGGAAGGGGTGAATCGGATAATCATGGGCAGAAGAGGAGTCGTTGCTTGTTTTGTCCTTGTCCTGATGGTCTCAGCCGTTCCAACTTCTTCAGCGTGTGAAACAGAAGTCGCCAATGCCTTTCAAGGAAAATTTCCTTCACCCACAGGCATATCACCAAACAAAGATGATTCGATTCGCGAATCGGTTCGGTTAGCAAAAATCGGACAGAATGTTGCACGTGAAATGCTTTGGCAGGTCCTCATGGGTGCGAATTTGACTGAAGCACAAGTCAAAGTTCAAATCGATAGGGCACTGATAGAAAATGGTAGTAATCCAGACTGGCCATCGTTTGGAACCATTGTGGCCGCAGGCGAGAACGGAGCAATACCTCACGGCGACCCCATCAACGACGGGGCAGGGCCACGAGTGATTCAACCAGGAGATGTGGTCGTGGTTGACCTTGGTGCAAGAGTCAATGACTGGGTTAGTGATGTGACGCGAACCTACGTCGTGGGTGGAACCACAAACGCCACCATCATCAAAGCCTACATGGCCGTGTACGACGCCCAGAACCTAACCTTCCCACTTATTGAAGCGGGCACCCCAGCATGGGTGCTTGACGATATTGCACGAACCCATATCGAAGAACAAGGCTTTGGTGACAATTTCATTCATTCTCTCGGACACGGTTTTGGCGTCTGCGTCCATGAGCCACCGCTCCTATCAAGCGGAACCGACGACCCATTGTTCGGACTTTCGTACAATCAGCAACCATTGATGGCTTACGATGCCGTCACCATCGAACCCGGTATCTATCTGGATGGATGGTTCGGTATTCGAATCGAAGATGATTTTCTCGTCAATACCGATGGTCATGAATTCATGACTGAAGATTTACCACGCGACCTTGATTGGTTCATGATCACAAAGGATGACTATGACCTATCCAACGCTTGGACACCGCAAAACACCGAATCAAATGAGGATGATAACGCCCTTCCAATGCCAGTTGGTCTGGTCGAGATTGTAGCATTACTCGGTGTCGCTGTTTGGCACCGCGGTCAAGAGGATGAAGAATTCATTGAGACATCCGATGATGCGTCGTGATGGTGCCGCAAACTTTGCACCACACTGTCGTACCCGAGCGTCGAGGCATAACGCCAGTGATGTCGATGCTTGATCCACATTGGCATTGTACGATGTTCTCCATGAACAAGGGCAGTTCGCTCTGCTTCATCAAGTCAACGATTCGAACGAACGCAAACCTCGAGAGTATACGAGGCAAACACCTTGGCAAGTGAATAACCTTTCACGTCGTGAATGTCAATGTTTTCGACCATTGCTCCTGCCTCGTTGCACACCTTTTCGAGTCGTTCAGACAAGTGTTGCAATTCATTCCTTTCAAGAATCGTCCAACCACGGATGAGTGAGGTCTGGTCGACCACGAGGCACGAAAACAAGTGCGGGAGATGGTTGATACTCTCGTGTGGTAAATTGACGAGCAACACGTCAACTGTGTGTTTTATCTCTTCACTTTGGGCAAGTGCTCTTGCATCCTCACAGCACACCTTCGATGGCGACATAGCATGACTTCGCCTTGAGAAACGTTCAATGTTGAGGCGAAGAAGTTCTACGGCCTTAGGGTTAAGGTCATTGGCGATATAGCCTGAAAGTAAGTCGCGGTGGAAAAGAAGGCCGAATGACGGGCCTACGCCAGCGTATAAATCTGCAACCACCACCTTTCGCTGCTTCTTGTTGACGAGAGCCTCAATGCACTCGCAGGTCACTTCTCGTTCGTGGGATAATCTTGATGAATAATAGGCTACACCGGGATTGGTATAGATCTCAAGTCCGTGTTCCTTGACAGTTGTTTGAGTGGATGTTGAGCCATCTCTCGAGGCGACAATGGTCAAATCTCGTACGCGGAAATCACCTTGAACACCATCATCCGCGCACACAAGTCGGATGTTGTTGAAATGGTCAAGCATGGCCTTTGCAATGATTTCTTTGTACATGTCCTGCTCGAATTTAACCATCAGAATATCACCTTGCTTCTCAAAACTTGCTGGCCATGTTTCAGCGGGAACATTAGCATATTGCGCAGGGATGTGGTCGGTGTACCTCAGTGCTTGAGGAGTCTTATCTTCAACCACGAGAATTCGATGACCTTGCCAAACCTCTGCGTCGCTTGGGGGAGCGGTATCATTGAGAGGTATACCCCTTTGGCCATCCTCGAAACGATGGATGGAGAGGCCAAGAAACAACCACCCTTCTGCCCTGCATTGTTCAATCCACATTTGGGTGGATTTGCTCGGCACACTCAAAAGTCGCATCGGATTCGGAACGGCTACGAGTGTCGGAGGTTTAGCGATGGCGGATGAAGATGTTTCACCACTTGAAGCAGGCCTCTATCTCATTGGGATGGGTCCTGGGCGGATGGAATTGATGACCAGTAGAGCCCTTCGCACTGCAAGACGATGCGATGATCGGTTGTACGAAGCCTACACTGCGCTGTGGCCAGAACATGAACTACAACGTCTCGAAAAACACATCGGGCCCATCGAACGGGTAATGCGACCTGCGATTGAACAACCAGAAGAACTTCTACAAAGGGCGAAAACCGCTTCAATTGGTGTTTTGGTGGTGGGCGACCCCCTCCAAGCAACAACACATGTTGACTTGCAACTTCGATGTCTTGAGCAAGGTGTCGCTTGCCATATCGAACACGGTTTGTCCATAACAACCCTCGCAAGTGGTACTTCTGGATTATCAAATTACAAATTTGGAAGACAAACAACGCTCACCTATCCGCACGGCTCATGGATTGCCACCTCGCCTCTCGAGGTCATTATGCTCAACAAAACCAACGGATTCCATACTCTTGTCCTCCTCGACCTCGACCCGACTGGGCAAGGCGTCGGGCAGCAACAACCCATGACGCCAAGTGATGCTCACAACGCTTTACAACTGATGAAACAAAAACTTCTCGAAGCCAACAACGACGAAGTGCTCGATGCATTTGATACATGGACAGCCATCGTATGCAGTGATTTGGGTTGTGAAGATGAAGCGATGTACACCACCACCATCGGTCAGTTATCTTCTGTCGAAGGCGGCCGACTCAACACCATTCTCATACCCGGAAGCATGAGTGACATTGAAAAAAGTGCAATTTCTCGTTGGAATGTCGAGGTGAAATGATGGACGCTGATACGACCGCGTTTATTTCGTTTGCACTGTTCATGTTGTTCTTTGCCGGTGTCGGCTTGGCGAGTATGCGAGTCAAGAAAGACACCACCGACGATTATCTCGTTGCCGGCCGTGGAATGCACCCAGCCCTTGCAGCACTTTCAGCCGTGAGTACATGGAACAGTGGGTACATGTTCATCGGTTTCATCAGCTTTGTCTACTTGATGGGTTATACTGCCATCTGGATCGGAGTGATTTCCACCATCGGCCAACTCGTTGCATGGATTTGGCTCTACCGACACATTCAACGCGAAGCGACCAAACAAAACGTCCGTTCCCTCTCATCACTTGTTTCAACCACTCGAGGTGCACCCGAAGCAAAACTTGCCGCCGCACTTTCGGTTTTGTTTCTCTCCATTTACGCCGCCGCCCAACTCACCGCTGGAGGTGTCGCCCTCAATGCCATTCTCGGATGGGATAAAATCGTTGGAATCCTCATTGGTTTTGTCCTCGTCGTCGCCTATTGTTATGCTGGCGGCGTACGTGCTTCGATTTGGACCGATGCGGCTCAATCTGTGGTGATGATCGCCGGCTCAACCCTTCTTTGTATCACAGCACTTTCTGAGGTTGGTGGCTTTTCAGGGCTTCATGACCAACTCACTATCGTCGACCCTGCAACCACTGAAATGTTTCCCTATGGACTCAAATTTGGTCTTACGTTGTGGCTTTTTGCCTTCTTCCTTGGAGGACTTGGCGTAGCGGGTCAACCACAAGTCGTATCTCGAGTGATGACCCTTGGTGAAGACAAGGACAGAATTCAAGCCATGATTTGGTTTTTCGTTTGGCAAACACCTTTCATCGCACTCATGTTCATCATCGGACTTGTCTCTCGTGCCATCTTTTTCGACGGTAATTTCGACCCTGAAATGGGCCTTCCCATGATGGCTCTTGAAGTTCTAAGTCCATTTTGGGTCGGTTTGATTTTGGCATCAATTTTTGCTGCTACAATGTCAACCGCTGACAGTTTGGTGCTCGCTTGTACCGCTGCTATTACCGATGATGTCAAGCCTGAATGGAGTGAAGACCACAAAACCACCAAACGTGTAACGCTCGTAATGGCTGTGTTTGCCACCCTCATCTCCCTCTTCGCCCTCTTCACAAAAAACGATTCTGTCTTCGATTTAGTGGTTCTGGCTGTGTACGGCCTCGGCTCAATTTTCATTCCACTTCTCATCCTCCAAATTATGGGCTACAAGTCTGATTCGTTCCACACCATCGCTATGATGGTCACGGCATTAACCTCGGTGACCCTTTGGAGTTTGAGTGATTATTCAAGCGACATCTTCCCTTCAATTCCAGGTATTGGCTCGGCTTTCATCGCTCACTTTGTGCTGTGTCGATTCCGCGAGGATTCGTCGTCGAACCCTTTTGGCACGATGTTTCATTTCCTTTCAAAGGACGAAGATGCAGCCACTATCGAAGCCCGATTTTTGATTCGACCAAATCAACTTCTATCGGCGGGCGTCATTGCACTTTTGGTTGTCGTTGGGCTTGAAACCGCCTATGTGATCTCTGACCCGCCAGAACCTCTTGACGCTGGAGCAAACTCGGGTGCGATGTACCAACTTGACATCGCTACGAGCACCGTCACCTATTCGGAAATTTTTGACCTCGATGACGGTGAGTCGGCTGATTTCAAAACCAACCTTGCCGAATGGGGGCTCCCGGAAGATGCTGGGGCGATTTATCAAATTCAATTCCAAATTCTCTACTCAGATACAAGAGATAACTCCGGACAAAACATCTGTGATGTTGTGACGACCACTCCCGATTTTGATGGGGTTGAAGGGCCGCTTGAAGCGGTTGTCGCCGACCAACAAACCAACGAAGAGTGCGATAACCCCGTGATGGTGGCTTATGTCTACCAAACCTCACTCGATGCCATCATCACCAACTCAACTGGACCGAAGTCATCGATGAATGCGTACACCTCACAACTCATGGATCAATCCCCAATGCAAGGTGAATTCGTCATCACGCTCTCGCTTGAGACTCAAACACTTACCTTTTTCACCAACGACGCTGGCGAAACCATCGAAGTCATCGTTACCGTCGACTATGTTCAAAGTGTGGGCAAACCAACACCGGTTGCTTAACCCAACGAGTAACGCTTGCCTTGCCAACCAACATCCCATCCAAGTTGTTTGACTTGGGTGTATTCTTTGCCCGAAGTATCGTACAGGGGATTGGTATGATTGAGATGAATAAATTCGATTTCAGGGTCACCATGTTGCCTTGGGCCGAGCATGTCAATCGTTTCACAAACGGGTGGATGTGGCACCTCCGATTGTACGCGATGGGATAACTCATCAAGACTCCAAAAAGTCCCATCGATGAGAGCGATATCGACCTCATACGACGCGAGCCACGACCTAAGGTCACGGGCACCAAGTGTTTCTTGCCAGGTGTCATGGTCTGGCAAATAGAGGAGGGTGGTGCTGTTGGTCTTGACCAAAAAAGCGTGTGTATCACTGAGTTCTGCCCGATGTGGAACCAGAATGGGTTGAATGCTCAATTGCGAGGACACTTCAATTAACTTGCCATGTGAAAAGACATGCGGCACCACAACACCTTGTTGAAGCAACACATTCCAGTGGGGGGTGGAACGCATCAACTCGAGCATCAAAGCCGAGAGATGGAGTGGTATGCCTCGAAGGTTCATGGTCTCCTTACCAAACAATCCCAAACCGTCAACGTGACCAAAATGGGCGTGCGTAAGGAACACATGGCCGATGGATTGAGCGTTCATGAATCGTAATTGTTGAGCAAGTGAACGAGAGACATCGATGAGGTGAAAAGTGTCCTCTTCGACAAGGCCAAGAGCGACTGGATAGGCTTCGTCCACCGATGAAACTTCTATGCAGCAGTCTTTGTTGCATCCCGCTTGCGGTCTGCCTCCATCTTGAGCGATGCCAAGGAGAACCGCTTCGACCATGTTGATGGTACAAGGTCGAATCTCATCAATTCTTCACTTTATGTGATTGAAACATATTGTGACAATATACTTCTATTCTTGTGATTGCTCGAAGAGAACATCATGAGCAATTTGCCGAATATCGACATTCCACCGTTCAAAAATTGGCATGTCCATTGGTTCAACTCCGTGAACCGCATGAAGCCAAATGAGTGCCCCGGTATCGATAGCAATTTGACCAGCATGTCCTTTTGCATCAGTGAAGATAGAAGTTGCCTTTTCGCCCGTGAGTTGTTCAACATCATCCTTTAATTCACCAGCTTCAAACATATCTCGTAGTTGATACATCACAGCACCGTGATGAAAATTGAACACATTGGTTGTTGGAAAGTCAGAACTCAAATTCGATGAAAGATTCATCCATGCATTGAAAGCAACGTCGGTGTTGTTCCTGTAATCAGTTCCATTTTCATATTCGGCTGGGAAATCTTTCCACGGCATGGCTAATCCAATTCGAATGTTTGGGTTTTTCTCCACTGCATAAGTCGTAAAATTCCATATTGCAGCATCGGATTGAAGCCCGTTTTCGATAAACTCTATGCTACAACAAATCATAATCAACACATCAATTTCTCCTGTGTCCAAATACGCTTTGATGTTCTTGCGATGTTCTTCGTCTTCCCACAACGCATCTGGAGCTCCAGAAGCCCCTCCACTGAATTCAATCAGAGAAGAATGGTTCGAAAAATCAGAGTCGATTGCATAATCTTCCAACGTTTCAGCAAAGACACGACCAAAACTATGTCCAATGTAGAGGACATTGTAGTCCTCGGTATTGAGTTCAATTGGAATTGCTTTTTTCTTGCCATCTCGTAAACATCCGGATAAAGATACTGCAAGGATGAGCATTGCAATGAGAATCGCTCCTTTTTTGTTCATGATTTTTTTCCTCACAACTTATCAAATATTTCTTTCGACATCGTTTTTTCATTGATAAAGAATGTGTTTTTTTAAAAAAAAAATTTGTCAAATCGTTGTACCAAATCGGTTAATAGGGGGGAATTTAGGATTCAAAACATGTGGACTGATGAACAACTATTGGGGCAAGGTTGGACACAAGAACAAATCGATCAATGGAGAATTGACCAAGGAATTCAAGTTGAACATGTTTCAGCCATCGACACCCAAACGAATGCTCTGCCTGAGATTGTCGAATCGAAACTCGGCTCAGTCGACACTGGAGCAGCAACTTTCTTGCACAACAAGACCCAAATGATTCTCGTTGTGTGTATGCTCATCGTTGCACCACTTTCCCTGTACTCTTCGCTTTTTGGTCAGGGCCCTCAGGGACCCGCTGGACAAGAAGGTCAACAAGGTGAAAATGGTACAGCCGGTTCAAGTTTTCATCTCGTGCAATCATCTTCTGATTTACCATATTGTGATGAAAGCCTGCAGAATCAAATTTTCTTTGTCGCCAATGATTCTGGCTTCGCCGTTTGTCAAAATGGAAATTACTTCAGTGTGGACCTCACTGGTCCTCGAGGTGATTCGGGACTCAATGGCACGGATGGAAATGATGGGGTCAACGGCACAGATGGAACAAATGGGTCGAATGGCCAAGATGGAAATGATGGTACTGATGGAACAGACGGCATCGATGGTCAAGATGGTTCAAATGGTGCAGACGGTTCGGATGGGCTCACATCAATCATCGTCTCAAGTATAGAACCAAACGGTGTGAATTGTCCCGATGGTGGCACGCGTATCGATACCGGAATCGACGACAATGGCGATGGTGCTTTAGGAACAGGTGAAATCGATGATTCCATTTTTGTTTGTAATGGTGCAGATGGCAACGATGGAAGCGACGGAACAAATGGGAGTTCAACCTCAACCATGATGGTCGCTACCCTTACCATTGCCCCTTCGTATCTTGGATGCAATGGAACGGGGCAGTTGCTTCAGCAGGGGCTTGATGATGGTTCAGGCGGTGGTACTCCTCAGAACGGCATATTAGAAGCAGGAGAAATACTCACAAGTTCCCTCATTTGTACAACCTTCTCCGTCTCTCAAGTGGTCGATATGAACATTGGTACTGGTAACAGCGCACCCTCAAATTTCGTCACAGTGAACTCAACAATGTATTTCACTGCAAGTGCAGGGGGGAGTGCAGAATTATGGTCTCTTGACACGAACGGAACATTGACTTCAGTCTATTCGGGTACTGTCCTCGGTCTACAGGCTGTGGGAAGTCATCTCATGTTCCTCGGTAGCGACGCATCGGCTGGACTTGAACCATGGATATTCAATCCATCCAACACCACGGCGTGGAGAATTGCGGATATTAACCCCGGAACTTCAGGTAGTTTTGCAGGACAATTCACCTTGTTAGGTACGACGGTGTATTTTTCAGCCCGAGATGGTGCTGGTGTCTTTGACCTGTGGGCGTATGAACAATCAAATTCGAGCGTATGGAAGGTCGATGATGGTTCAGGACCGTTAGAGATCGTCGTCGTTGGTTCTCATGTCTACTACGCTACTTCCAATGAATTGAGAATGTACAATACGACCTCAAGCACCTCTTATGATATCGATATCAATCCAGGACCTCTTGCTTCAAGCCCATCAAGTTTGGTCGTTATGGGAACGACGATTTACATGTCTGCAAATGATGGAAGTGTTGGAAAAGAATTGCAGGCCTATGAAACAACAAACAATTCTACATGGACTGCTGCAGATATTCGGACTGGTGTTGCAGCAAGTTCACCTTCATACATAACAGTCATGGGTACGAGATTGTACATGCAAGCAACTTCAGGCTCGTACTTCGAATTGTGGGTTTATGATATTGTCAACAACTCCTTTTGGGAAGTATCGAACATTCAATCAACATCTGGAAGCAATGGCCCTGAAGATTTGACGGCATACCAATACACCATATATTTCTCAGCTAACGATGGCACGACAGGTGAAGAATTGTGGGCCCATCATGCAGTGAATGGAACGACGTGGCAAGTTGTCGACTTGGACCCATCAGGTGGATATGTCGGAGAAATCTACCTTCATGAAGGCAATATCTTCTTCGCCAGCCAAGATGGAACCACAGGGATTGAACTATGGCAACTCATATTCTCGAGGACGGTCACCTTTGTTTAATGCCATCAATATTTGACGAATGGCGGCACGAAGAAGTCAAACCATAGCGGTGTGTCGGACTGTTTGGCGAGCATATGGCAGGTCCTTCAAAGGTTGAAATGGAAGGACAAAAAAAACAACGGATTCGGATGCGAGGTACCAAACAAGCCAACGAGGCAACAGCCAAAAAAATTCGAAAACAACTCGATGAATTGCTTGAAAACCCTCGCGTTGCCCTGCCTGAAATGAGGTTTCACGGCCGATTATCATGGGGAAGAAAAGACGCTGTGACCAAAAGCTTAGAGAAATTCGAATCGGTCATTCGACATAAAAACGATGTGAAATGGCTCACCAAGAAGATGGTTGCGAAGCGAGAAGATTCGCTTGTCAAAGCCTTTGCAGGCTCTCTTCGGGCAGCCCATGATGACGATATTTCGCTGGTTGGTAATTTCAGCTCGGGCAGTTTTGGATCTGCATCCTTCATTCGTCGCGGCGATGGAAAACAAGGCTATCTTGCAGGCATTCAAAATTTCAATCATCTCACATTGCGACTCTTTCCCTGGGAAGACCATGCCCGTCATGGCATGTTTTTCTTCAGTTGGGACGGCGGATTTGTCTGTACAGGCCCACACCCGAATGTTCCTGAGGGTTGGCTTGAAGATGTGCTTAAACGCTCTCGGTTCTCATTTAATGCTTCAAATCACGAAGGTGTCGATTACTTCGTAACCTCGGGCCTTGATAGTGAGTGTGTTGCTTCGTTTTCTCCATCTGGAAATGGGTACATTGTCCTCAAATTCCATCATGGTCCAAGAGTAGCCATTGGATTTGACCAGTTTGAAGACAATAAAAAGAAAGAGACGTCGTTTATCCATCACCTCGCACTCTCAATGCTTCCACCACGATTGTCTTCAATTCTTGACATCGATTCTGTATGGTATCCAAATGGATGGGATTCGAATGAAAGTTTACCTGAAAAATGCCAGCAAAACACCAACTACGTCCTTAACGGATGGCAAGGCCTTACCCATAACGAAGGTACCGTCGCAGAAAGTTTGCAAAACGCCATCATAGGCGGCATTGACCGTGGCGTGTTGATTGGAAACCATTGGTTTGATGGCGAAAATGAAGACGGCATTCGAGAACAATTTTCCTCTGTTCACGGGTCAAAAGATGAGCAAGAATTAGCATGCGAATTATTGCTCGACGCCATTGCTTCCCCTCATGAGGAATCTGGACATCTGTTTATTGGCGTGAAGGGAAACATCGTCAAACAAGATGGAGGAACATTACGAATTCACACCGATGCTCACTGCAATGACATCTTGACGGCGTTATGGAAGCACCATGGACAAGCGGGCCTCAAGGCTCTCGGTCTTGTTGGAAAAGAAATCGATGAAATTTGGCAGAAACAACTCGATTCGCCAAAACCATTTGGGAAGTTTTTGAAGGAACTTGAAAAGAACAGGGAACTTGCGAACAAATACAAAAAATTCCCACGTCACGAAGGACACGGATGTGCTAGTGACATCGAGGAGTACATCGTTCAGGGACTTGTCCTCGGGCCAGGTGCAACCGAACGTGTTGCAACACAACGACACAAGACCATCGATGGTGCAGCTTCAGCGTGGGCTTGGCTTGTTGCAGCGAACCGCTCAAAAGGGCAAGAATGGCATTTCGACAACGATGCCCGCGACCGCGGTGGTGTATGGGCACTCCCTGCAGAAAAGATGCTCAACATAGGTGTTCAATTGCTTGCATCCAAAGAAAAAGACTCATCGCTTGAAGAACAGTGGAATGGGGCATTTGATGAATTAAAAGTCAACACGGGACAGTAATCAAACCACAACCAAATACACCGCAACGCCAATGAGGGCGATACCGAAGATTTGGTTGAGTCGTTTTCCAGAGCGTTCTGAAGTAAACAAACTACGCAAATACGAACCGAAAGCGGCCCAAATCAGCACGGCTGGCCATCCGAACGAAAGATTGAGCAAGACCAAGAGAACCTTTGAAATGACACCAGCACCAAACACCGCACCAAAGGTGGTCATCAAGACAAGAAAATGAATCCAGGCTTTGCCATTGACAAGTTGGAGCATAAACCCAGTTTTGAAGCCAAGGCGTTCATCGATGTGCTCGGATTTCACCGAAGAACTACGCATCACACCCACACCAATGTAGGCGATGTACAAGGCACCAACAACACCAAGAACATCGAAAACAGTCTTGTATTTCTCAATCGAATCTGTTGCTATACCAATCAAAATGCCGAGGAGTGACCAACCAATGCCCATACCGAAAATCATCGGTAGGGAGGCTTTAACACCAAATTTTGAACCATGTGCGGCACACAGAATATTGTTCGGACCGGGCGTAAAACACATTGGGATGATGAATGCAAGTGCTGCAAGCAGCAATTCGGTGTCCATTGGCAATTCGCCATCCATCAAAGTTGATCGAGTGCTTGTTCGATGTCGGCCCAGAGGTCGTGCGCATTCTCGATACCAATGCTCATTCGAACAAATCCAGGCTCGATACCTGCAGCCGTTCGTACATCTTCTGGTATCGACATGTGGCTTGAATTGAAAGGACATTCAATCAGTGATTCCACACCTCCAAGACTGGTTGCCTCGTATATGAGTTTGAGATTTCTCATGAACGCAAGGGCATTTGCATCCCCACCTTTGACCACATAGGCCACCATGCCCGAACCTTTGGGTAAGATTTTGGCAGCGATATGACTGTCCGGATGCGAAGTTAGGGAAGTATGGTACACTTTTGCAATCATTGGATGTGATTCGAGGCGTGCAGCAATGGTCGCTGCGTTCTCGCAAATACGTGGCATTCGAACATCGAGTGTTCGTATACCTCGTTCAAGGAGATAGCAATTATGTGGGTCTTGGCATCCACCAAAATGGATTTTTCGCTTGAAGATCTGCGTGATTAAATCCGCACGGCCGACCACACATCCACCGATGAGGTCAGAGTGGCCACCGAGGTATTTTGTGGTGGAGTGAATCACAAGGTCTGCACCCATTTCAATGGGGCGACATCCCCAAGGTGAGGCAAAGGTATTGTCGATAATGAGCAACAAGTTGTGACGCTTGGCGATGTCAACAAAGGCAGGAATATCGCAAATTTTCAACATCGGGTTGGTGAGTGTTTCAATGTAGAGAATTTTGGTGTTCGGCTCAATAGCGGCTTCGTAAGATGCTGGGTCTCGAATGTCCGCCATCGTGTGCGAAATTCCAAATCTTGGCAATTCTTCAGTCAAAAGCCCATATGTCCCCCCATATACATCTGGGCAAGCAACAAGGTGGTCGCCAGCATTGAGTAATGCAAGCAAGGTGGTTGAAATAGCGGCCATTCCAGACGCAAAGGTTTCAGCGTCTTCACCACCCTCGAGAGCACTCATCTTTTGTGCTACAGCATCGGAATTCACCGATGACATTCTTGCATACAACAAGGTGTGTTGGGCACCCGCAGCCCACCCAGCGTAACGCTCCTCGGTGAGTTTGTATGTGGAAGAAAGGAACACGGGCGTGTTGACGGCATCCCCTACATGTTGTGTGCCACTGTGTACTGCTTGTGTTCCGAATTGATTTTTGGTCGTATCGTCGGTCATCTTAGCCCCGAATGACCTTAAATGTTTGAAGTTCATCAACAATATGGTTTGATTTTTGGATAAATGTCGAAAGAATATTGCTTATATCTTTAATAAATCGACGATTCGACGAAATCTTTGAATCCTTTCCGTTCATCCATCGAAGCATGCCAACAGAACTTGATGAGCGCGATGAAGCTATTCTTGAGTGTCTTGAGCAAGATTCCCGCCAAACCACCCAAGCCATTGCCGATGTTCTTTCCATGCCAAGGGTGACGGTACACGATAGGATTCGACGTATGAAGGACCGTGGTGTTATTCGAAAGTTCACCATCGAAAAAGATGCCCGAGCCCTTGGCCTCAACCTAAGGGCATTTCTTTTCCTACGTTGCGAAGGTCACCAAATCGATCGTCGAAGAGTTTCGGAACAGGTCGCATCGCTTGACTATGTGGTTCGATGCGATATTATCACCGGGGATTGGGACATTCTGGTTGAGGCAGTAGCTCCGAGCATGGATGTGCTTGGTGATTCTATTCTTGATGAAATTTCATCCATTGAAGGCATAGGCGCAACCCAAACAATGGTTTCGTTTTACCACTACGAAGGAAAGGCTGGAAGTTTCCGTTAATCGTCTTCCTCTAATTCGATTGCGGTCGATACTGTAGCCTCGTCGGCATCTTTGTGACTTGATGCTTCGACGACGAGATTGCCGATGAAAATAGCGAGTCCACCAAAAGCAATCCACAGCGACCAAGGAACGAAGGCAAAGGTGAGGCCAAAGATGGTGGCCCATACTGGCTCAAAGGTGTAAATGATGGATGCTTGTACGGGGTGGAGATGTCGTTGGTAGGTGTTGAGGAGAACGAGGGCCAAAAATGAACCAAACAGTCCAAGACAAACAAGTGGAACCAGCACGCCTTTTGTGGTATAAATTTCCCACATTGCTGAAGGTAGATTCGGGGCAAGAAATGGCAAGGGCACTAGACATGCGATGAACACCACGACAAAGGAAATTTGAGTGATGCCGAGTGGTTTGTACTTCTGAGTGAGGTCTTGAATAAGCATGATATGAAAGGCAAAAATCACTGCACCAAGCAAGGTCAAGAATTCACCTCTACCCCAAGTGAGGTGGGGCGGTCCATCGATAAAACCCGCCCCAATGGTCGCAAGAACCACACCGAGAGCAAGTCCTCTCGTGATTGGCAGACCGGCAAAATAAGTGCTCAACAGTGCAACAAGAACGATGTCCATCGAAGTAAGAAATGCTGAGGTTGCGGGATTGACATCATCAAGACCAACCATCTGCAAAGCAAATCCTGCAAACATCAATCCGCCGAGCATCGCCCCTTTCTTCCACATCACCGCATCTCGCATCGACGCACGTGCGTCACGCGATATTGAGAGAAGAGCGATGATGGCAATCAAAAATCGTGCTGCGATGAGTGTGAAGACGACCATGGTGATGCCGTAAGCATCAATTTTGACCTCGAGAGCGTTGAGGGCCATCTTCATCCAAATGAATGTTCCACCCCAAATGACCGTCACAAAGAGGAGGACAATCAACGCACGTCTGTGCATTGCAGGTGAGGTTTCGAAGGTGATGTTCATGCAAATCCCCTCATCGACGGAGGTATCGAATAGAATCAAGATGATGATTCTTTCATTGATAAGAAACCATATTCTCAAGTGTTACCGTTGTTCACAAGCAGGTATGGGTATGGAATCCATGTATGAGGGTACCTCATGGTATGGTGAAATTGAAACAGGCCCGATACCCGAAAACGGAGATGATTTTGATGCCATTGTGGTCGGCGGTGGCCCAGGTGGTTCGAGTGCAGCAGGTTATCTCGCCCTCGAAGGAAAAAAGGTCTTGCTCATCGAAAAGGATGCGTGGCCGAGAGACAAAATTTGCGGTGATGCCGTAGGTGGAAAATCGCTGAGCCATGTCAAAAATCTCGGCGTCAAAGCCGATATCGAACATACTGAACACTTCAGGGTTACTGGAATTGTGTTCTCTTCTCCCAAAGGCCATCATGTACGAGTTGCTCTACCCGAGGAAGACGTTCAAAAATTGGAAGCGGGTTATGCTCTTCCTCGACAACAATTCGACCTTCTCTTGTTCAACCGCGTTCAGCAACTCGTCCGTGACAACGGGGGCTCCATCATCCAAGGTGGTGAAGTCATCAATGTGTTGTACAACGACGGAAACGGAGGAGAAGACCCTGGTGCTGGGTCAAAATCACAACGAAGGGCAAGCGGGGTCGAAGTACGAATCGGCGGGCGTAAAGGCGAGGTGCTGACCTTCAATTCAACCAACATCGTCGGTGCTGGTGGCTACCGATGTCCTGTGGCTAAATCACTCGTTGAGGAAACTTTTGGCGAAGTCATGTTCGACCGCGACCACTACTGCGGAGGCTATCGCGAATATTGGACTGGGGTCAAGGGCTGTGAAGATTCGATAGGTGACATCGAAATTCACTTTGTAGATACGGTTATTCCTGGTTACTTTTGGCTCTTCCCGGTTTCCCAGGGTGTAGTCAATGTGGGTATCGGCATGGTCGTATCTGAACTCGACAAACAATCGAAGAAACTCAAAGCGCTTCAAGCCGATGTCATTGCAAACCATCCAATTTTCAAGAAACGCTTTGCCAATGCCACAATGATTGAAGGTACGGGTCGCGGATGGCAATTGCCCTTCGGATCGCCTCGAAAGAAAGCATCTCTGCAACCAAGAAGGTCTGCAGGGTGTGGTATTTGGTTGGTTGGAGATGCTGCATCTCTTGTTGACCCGTTTAGTGGAGAAGGTGTTGGAAATGCCCTCGTAAGTGGAAAGATGGTATGCGAGCATATTGTCGAAGGAAAAAGTGCAGAATCCTATCAACATGAACTCTGGGAATTACTCGGACCTGAACTCTCTAATTCTTTTCGAATGCAAAAATTAAGTCGAAAGAAATGGTTGCTCAATTGGTTTGTCAAAAAGGCCAGCAAAAAACCCGTCATTCAAGAGATGATGACCGAAATGATTGCAAGTAAAGAAGCACAGGAACAACTCCATTCCAAATGGTTTATGTTTCGAACGCTCATGTTTTAGGTGATTTCATGTCTTCATTGCCAACCGACATCAAAGCCATCTTTCTCGACCTCGATGGTACGATGTACATGGGCAGCAACCTTATCGAAGGTGCACACGATTTCCTAGAGCGTTGCAAACAACACGGCGTTGCCACATTTTTCCTTTCCAACAATTCAAGCCGTTCGGTCGACCAGTACAGGGCCAAGCTCGAAGGTTTTGGTATCGAAGCGACTGAAAGCCAAATCCTTCTTTCCACCCACGACCTCATCGCATGGCTTCAACAAAACAACATCACAGAAACATGGGCTGTGGCCACCAAGGGTATGTGTGCTATGCTCGAAGCAGTCGGTATCACCACCCGAAGCATAAACCCTCAATACGTCGTCGTTGGTTACGATACTGAACTCACCTACGAAAAAATCTCGACGGCGAGCATCCACCTTCACGCTGGCGTGCCGCTGGTGGCTAGCCATCCCGATATGGTGTGCCCAAGTCCACAAGGTGGGCTCCCTGATACGGGATCGTATCTCGTCATGTTTGAAGCAACCACAGGCGTCAAACCGACCCATGTGAGTGGCAAGCCAAATCCGGGAATGATTTTGCATAAAATCGAGGCTTTGGGCCTTGAGCCGCACCAATGTGCCATGGTCGGCGACCGATTATACACCGATATTGCCATGGCCAACAGAAGTGGTGTCCACAGTGTCTTGGTCCTCACTGGTGAAGCGACAATGGAAGATGTTGCTTCGCTTGACGAAGGTTCGGAATTCATGCCAAGTATCATTTTTGACAGCGTTGCTGACCTTCTTAGGTGATACGTTTGGGTATGTTGGACCGCCTCCGCTGGAGAAAGGAACGACGCATCAAAACTGAGCCCGATACGATTCAACGAGCAGGCGAATCTGCAGAATTTCGTCTTGGCCAATACCTTCGGGCTGCAGGGAAAAAAACGGGTTGGAAAATCTACGAATCGCTACGTGTCCCTCAGAAAGATGGACCTCATCGCGGTGAAATCGACTTTGTCCTTTTGCATGGTTCCGATGTTTTTTCAGTCGAACAAAAGCACTGGGCAGGCACACTACAAATCGGTCAAGACGGGGAATTTATCCAACAACGCCCGAATGGGACAAGCCAAGTGCATGGCGATGTCAAGGCAAAACATGAACGCAAAACTTCCGACCTTGAGCACTACCTCTTGCAACATCATGATGCCACCGATTTTGGCATCCATACATGGTTCGCATTTACCCACCCTCGATTTGAATTCGAAGCGAGTTCCGACCTCGGGATTGATATTGTCAATCAAAAAGAAATTGTAGAACGACTTGAACAGAGTGTCAACAAACCACAAAACGGCAATGTCGCCTCCTCCTTGGATGCTTTAGGGACGTGGGATGAAGTCGAAGTATATGGGGGCAGAACGTTCAAAGGTGATGTGCTTGACCTTGGCCTCAGTGTCTTGCTCACGGACCTCAGGGCACTGACACACCCACTCACACTTATCGAAGTGTCACACAACCGTTCACTTCTTTCGTTGTTTTCCTTGTCACCTTCGATAGCGAAGATTCGCGCTTCTACCGAGATACTTGAACGACTTGAACGACACCAAAGTATTCGATTCCATGTCGTTGGCGATGCATCACCAGTCGAAATTCCTTGGTCGAAAGTAACTCGTGTACATCTCTCCAATTGATACGAAAATCGCCGTTGGGTTCAAAGGTATGATGAAGATTGTCTGTGCATGGAAGATTCCATCATTGATGCGATTGGATTTGTTGCTGGTGTTCTGGGTGTTATCGCTTGGTGGCCTCAACTCATAAGAGTGTGGTCCGAAAAACGCCACGATGGAATTTCTGTTCCCACCTTCCTCATCATTTGTTTGTCTATTTCTCTCTGGCTTACATTTGGCGTGTTGACCGAATCATTGCCCATCATTGCAGCAAATATCGTGACTTTAGTGGTTTTACTTATCCTTGTGTTTGGTGTCATCCGACTGCGAAAGAATGAGAGACAAGAATACGCTGAGGCTCACCCTAAACCTCACAAATTCTGAATGTATTTTTGATACGCGTCGTTGCTGACTTGTTCTTGAGTTGATGATTTCAGCAAACCGATTTGGTTGTCGAAATGATGACTGCACCAATCTTGTATGGGTCACCATTTGACGCTGGTCGGCGGTCTTCGAGACGCCCCTTCCATCCATCGGTAGGAACAGAAGCAGGAACTCGAATTGATGCACCTCGGTCGGAGACACCATAGGAAAATTGGTCGATGGATTGTGTTTCATGAAGACCGGTTAATCGCTCTTCGTTGTGTGCACCATAGACAGCCATGTGCTTCTCGATGTTCTTTCCAAAGGCTTCACAAATGCTGTTGAACAATTCTTCACCACCCACATCACGCATGGCTCCGTTTGAGAAATTGGCGTGCATGCCCGAACCATTCCAGTCGCCCTTGATCGGCTTTGGATGGTATTCAATGTAGTAACCGTAACTTTCTGTCAGTCGGTCAAGTAAATACCTGGCAACCCACAATTCATCGCCAGCTTGCTTGGCTCCTTTGGCAAAGATTTGGAATTCCCATTGACCGCATGCAACCTCTTGGTTGATGCCTTCAAAATTGATTCCAGCTTCAAGGCAAAGGTCAGCATGTTCTTCGACGAGTGCTCGACCGTGGGTGTTCTTTCCACCAACGGAACAGTAGTACAGGCCTTGTGGGCCTGGATATCCACCAACTGGGAAACCGAGAGGCAGTTGGGTTTGAACATCCATGATGAAATATTCTTGCTCAAATCCGAACCAAAAATCATCATCGTCATCATCAATGGTCGCCCTACCGTTGCTCGGGTGCGGAGTTCCATCTGGGTTGAGTACTTCGCACATGACAAGGTAACCGTTGACACGTTGTGGGTCTGGGAAAATTGCGACAGGTTTGAGCAGGCAATCAGAGGAACTGCCATCTGCTTGTCGAGTTGATGAGCCATCAAACATCCAAATTGGGCATTCTTCGAGTGTTCCACCAAAGTTGTTGCGCACCATGGTTTTGCTTCGCATATTCTGTGTGGGTTCGTATCCATCAAGCCAAATATATTCTAACTTCGCTTTCGTCATAGTTATCGAATAGTCCCTAACCGAGACAGTATATCAATCATACGCTAAGCAAAATAGCGTTACTGCTTCGCTTATGAATAATATTCTATGAATTCGATATTCAAATGATTAATACTATTGGTAGGATTTATGACCCTTATTTGTTGAATGTTCATTATGATGATAAATTCCAAAAACAATTGAATAATTATGTTCGGTATGCCTAAATATCTTGTTGGGGAGGCGGTCGAAATCAATTTGAAAATTCTTTGACTTTTTCAACGAGGTCCATTTTGCGCAATCGGTACACGCCTACTGGGAGGGTGGCAATGGAGATGAAGATGATAACGAGGAGTAAACGGAAGGCCACATAAGAATCCAAAACGACAGGGAAAAAGAACTGCCAAGATGAGAACGATGCGGCTAAACCAACCGCTCCGAGGAAAGCAAAAACTACGCCAAACAAACCGCCCAAAACGCCGATGAGCAAACTCTCAACGAAGAGAATCATCGTGAGTTGTTTGGTTGACGCTCCAAGCACACGAAGGGTGGCGAGTTCAGTATCCCGTTCACTGATGTTCATGATGAGGGTGTTGAACAAGACCGCCGTTGCAAAGAGAATGCCAAGACCCATCATGACGATCAGAGCATTGGTCTGCTGCTCAAGAAGAGACTTGATGCCACGCAACAACGACTCTCGTTCGATAATGCCGCTACTGATTGAAGAAAGTTCATCGTCCACTCCGCCGGCCTCGTCAAAGGAAAGATAGACCGAAGTGGCATTTACACCGCTCGATTGAGCAAGGTCAGAGCGAACGAAATACATCGTTCGTTGCAATTCACCCCTTGTGATACCTACGATGTCAACGTCAACTTCGGTGGTCCCAATGGTAATGCTTGTTGATGTGCCGACTTCAAGACCTACAAATTCTGCAATGCCTTCATCGATGAGGACTTCCGTTGCTTGCCCGTCCGTGGTTGGAAGACTCCCTTTGATGAGATTGACATGTCGCATAGAGGCCTCGCCATAGCCTTCAAGGCCGACGAGGTAGAGGGAACGAATGGTATTGCTTGAGTCGACGATTTGGCCGTACGGCACTTCGATGAGAATTTCATACTCGGCGTTGTTTTCTTGTGCCCAGGCAATCACATCAGCCTCTCCACCGGATTGAATGTAGACTTGGACATCCCACGATTGCTCGTCCTCTAAATTTCCAACAATAGTTTCTTCGAGGCTCCCTGTCATCATTTGAATCGAGCCGAAAAGCATCAACGAAATGCCGACAGCAAGCAAGGTCATCGACAACCGAATCGGCTTTCGAAGGCTTGACCGGATGGATAAACCAACCATAGTTGGCATCTTGTTGGTGAGTCGTTGTAAGAAGCTTGAGCCAACACGAACATCGTTTGACCCTGAGAGAATCGATAGGGGTTGGAGTCGAGCAATTCGATAGGCGGGGACAATACCAGATATCATGACCACAAACATCGTTGCAGACATGACGGTTACAAATAGCGAGGTAGGAAGCGACCGTTCGACAATTGGTAAACCGATGATATCTTCATAGAAATCAAGCATGAAGTTCATTCCATACGGGCCGAGCAGCCCTCCAACAAGACAACCGAGGGCACCGATGGAAAACGGTGCCATCAAGTACCCAACCATGAGCGAGGAGCGAGGAATACCGAGTGTTCGAAGAATAGCAATTTCTCTTGCTTGAGATTGAATAAACCGCTGTAAAGTAAGAACGATGACAATACATGAAATGACGGAAATCATCACCGTAAATGGAACAACAGTTTGCTTGGCCCCTTCCAAATCTTGACGAAGAAACTCGACCGGTGCCTGTTCGCCACGGTCCATGATGCGGCCACTTAGGCCACTTTCCTCTGCGGTTTGAACAAAGGTTTGCTTGATGGCAGCGAGTTCTTCTCCTTCAAATTCATCGGTGTTTGGAAGGTCAAATTTTGGAGTTCCTTCAATGTCAATCATAATCGTGTTCGCTGATGCAAGCGTGTTGTTGGAGAGTCGTGCCATGCCTTCATCGGTCAAATATCCGACAACAAATGTCCCTTCTTCGGGAGGGAAGATAGAGCCCTCGGGTGCAAAGTAGACGTGCATTGGGTGAAAGGCAAAACCTGTGACTGTGAAAACAACTTTTCCTTCACCAACGCCCACATAGATTTCATCCCCAAGACCGACATCGATGGTGTCCAAAACATGGGCATCGAGAACAATTTGAGTATCGGTTGTGGCTTGTTCTCCTGGACAACAATTCGTATCTGGAAACCACAATCTATCGATGGTATCGGTTGAAGAGACACCATGCCAGATACCTGCGATACCATCGTCGGAACTATTGAGGTACATTGCACCATTGAGGATAAGTCTCGATTCGCATGCATCCAACGAGGGATACGAGGATTGCCAATTTGATGCAAGAGCATCACAAAAATCGTCAGCGTCCTGTTTCGACCAAACCGTTGTCTTGTTGTCAATCCACAAATCACCAAGGTTTGTCCCTTGTTCGTCGTCCTCATACATTACATCGTACACATGTTCGAGATTCGATGCGTATCCACCAAAGGTGATGCCTGCAAACACGGCGATAGAGACCATGAGAATAACGGTTGCAAGGCGTAATTTGTTTCGCAAGAAATTGCGATACAGTCGCTTGGTCAGCAGGGATGACATCTTGTTCACGCTTCTTGGGTGGTTTCATCTGAAATGATCTTACCACTATCGAGCCGAATGACTCTTGTGGCATACTTCGTTAGTTTTTCATCGTGAGTGACAAATACTGCAGTGATGTTTTCTTTCTCACAAGATTCGATAAGGGCTTGCATCACACTGGCACTCGTCTCGCTATCGAGATTACCTGTTAATTCATCACCGAGCAAAAGACGGGGACGCTTCGAGAGGCTTCTTGCAATCGCCACACGCTGTTGTTGACCCCCGCTAATTTCACCGGGAAATCGGTCAACTTCTTCGGATAGACCAACCATAGAGAGCAACTCTTTTGCTCGTGCTACATCTTTTGCCCCAGCAAGTTCCTGAATGAGAAGTACATTTTCGAGGACGGTAAGGTCTTGGAGGAGATTGAAGAATTGAAATACATAACCAATGTTGTTTCGGCGGAACTTGGTCATCTGTTCTGAATTTTGACTTGGAACTTCATCGCCTCCAAAAGTATAGGTTCCACTTGTAGGGCTATCGAGTGCTGAGAGGCAATTCAGCAGGGTCGTTTTTCCTGAACCGGACGGACCGAGTAAAATGACGCGCTCCCCTTCTTTGACCGTGAGGTCAATACCATCGAGGGCTTTGACCACGCCTGACGGCATTTCGTAATGGCGTTCCACACCTTTCATCTCGAACAACAACATAGTACCAATTCGTTCGGTGAAGTCGTGTGGTATCAACCATTTGACTCGTTGAATGAATCAATCTATGGGCTTTTTCCCCCGAAAAAGTCACAGGATGATGGCAAAAGTTCAGGTACTGATGGAGAAAGTTAGCCTTGCTGTTGGCTTAAAGAACAGGTGCTGAGGATGTGCCTAGGCGAGGGATATACTCTTCAGGGTTGACCGCTGCGAGGTAATCAGCATCCATCGGGCGTTCTAACTCTGCAACAGTAAGCGTTCTTCCATTCAGAGTAAAGACAGTATAGCCGTGTTGGACAAGGGGAGTGAAAATATCTTGAGTGTTTTTCCCAACCGAAGTAAGGATGCTGTGTCGCAATTCAAACAAAACGAGTCCGATGCTTTGGTTCGACAACATAGTTGACGCCCCTTGAAGCACATTTTCCTCAAACCCTTCTACGTCAATCTTTAGGAAGTCAATTCGTTCAATCCCGTTTGTCGAACAGAACTGGTCGACTGTTCCAACCTCGACCTCAATAATCTCAACGGTAGGACTTGCTGCCGTGTTCCCAAAAGAATGGTGTCCGTGAAAACTCTTCACATGGAGTGGGAGGGTCCCTGGTTCGCTTCCTAACGCGATTTGAGATAATGTTATGTTCGTGCTTTGACGGAGCAAGATTTGATCCTGTGTAATCCGTATATTGTCCGGATGGGGTTCAAAACCATACACATGTTTCGTACGTTTTGAAAACCAATTAGCAACGGTTCCAATGTTGGTCCCCACATCGAAGACAATGTCCTCTTTTGTCAACAAGGGTTCAATCACATCAAGCCAGTATGTGGCATCAACAGCAAGATTAGCGTTCAACGTCCATTTCAGTCGTTCCCCTTCGACAACTGGACGCAATAAACCCCGCTCGGGATCATGGACGAAGACTGTCATGTCAGATGTTCTAATCCATCGTTTGACAATTGGCTCTGTGATGTACTTTGAGTACAATCGACCGGGGAGTCGAAACGCATAGCGCACAGCACGATAGGGAAAAGAATCCTTGAGCGGCATGCGGTATCAAGTTCTGGCTGGACCCTTACCACTTCAATATATTCATGCATAGACGAGTGCTTCACATAGGAACATGAAATTCGATCGGTTTGACTTCAGAACAGTGAGGTAATTTCAGTCAAACGCGATGCAAAGGCAGCGTGCACGTCCCTTCGGTCAAGAATTTGGAGCAACGACAATTGACCAACTGCAAGTGGATTGGCTTCATGGAAAGCACGAATCTCGGTAGCGTGCCAATCCTCAGTGCAAAGCATGGCTACACCGTTCAACATTCGTGAATGTGAACTTGCTGGGAATCGGTCGAGAGCGTTGTCCCAACGCTTGATGAGGCCTCGCCAAACATCTTCAGCGATCACCCGATTCATCATCATTGCACCAATGAGGTAAGGGGCATCTTGAGTTCGGAATTCTGTAAAACATCGTTCAAGTGTTCGCTCTGCAACCTCAATGTCTGGTACGGAAGCCAAGGCAAACAGCAAACGTTGTTCATCTTGAGGAGTTTTGGCGGCACCTCGACGCTGGTCGAGGAGTGCTTCAAGCCCTTCTGGGTTTTGCGCTGCTGCTACGGCTGTAGCAGGCCTTGCTACATCACCGATGAGTTCATCGGCCATGAATCGACGAACAGACTCCGCAATGACTTCTTTGTCGTCGCCACGAAGACCTAACATCTGGACAAGCATACCTCGCATTTCTCCGACTTCGGACCCCTCGCCTTCGAGGGCATCCCAACCAATTCGGGCAAACGCTGCGCCGTGGACTTCACGAACATAAGCAGCCAAAATTGCCCGCTCATCTTCATTGCACAAGCGGTCGATGATAGCGATGGCTGTATTGAGGGTAGCCCAAGTCGATGGTTCATTGAGGTCGACCAAGCCACGCCCGAGGCGAAGAATGTCAGCAGGCGAAGCGAGACCGACAAGTGCTGCAGCCCATGAGTCGGCAAGCAAAGAAGCCCGTTCCATAGGTGTGAGGTCATGCATGCGTTGGGAAAGTTGAGCAATTTCTTCTGCCCCGTAGGTTGTACGGTATACGCCCACTGCACCTGCATTGACGAGATGGCCGTGGGGTACATCGAGATGGGTGTCGCTTCCTCGAAGCATTCGTGTGGTGGTTGGACCCCCATCGAGGTCACGGGTGTGAATTGGAATATGCCAAGCTTCACCGATGGCTGATGTTTCACGTGGGGGCAAGTAACTGAATGATCGTTGTCGGGCACAACCCTCGCAAACTTCGACATGTGGGTGACCTCCTTGCAAAATCCAGGTGTCCATCACTTCGCTGACATCGAGTCCTGAGGCTTCTTCTAGAGCAACCCACAAGTCCTTGGTGACAGTGTTGCCGTAGGCGTGTCGTTTCAAATAAATTCGAACACCGTCCCTGAAAACTTCAGGCGTGATCCATTGTTCGAGCATTCGCATCACAGCACAGCCTTTGACATAAGTAAGAATATCAAACATGCCCGTTGCATCAGCAGGTGTGATAACCTCGTATTCAATCGGTCGGGTACTGTGGAGTCCGTCGGTGTTCAACGCTACTTCGCGGCTCTGCATAAAGCCCTCCCAAATCTTCCATTCTGGGCGGAATGCATCGGTGCAAATGGTCTCCATAAATGTCGCAAAGGCCTCGTTGAGCCAAATCCCTTCCCACCATGCCATCGTCACGAGGTCGCCGAACCACATGTGAGCCAATTCGTGATTGACAACCTGGGCAACGCGTTGCATGTCAAGTTGTGATGCGGTTGTGGTGTCGACCAACAACGCAGTATCGCGGAAGGTGACAAGTCCGAGGTTTTCCATGGCACCGAAAGCAAAGTCTGGGATAGCAATAAGGTCCAACTTGTCGCTTGGATAGGGGATACCGAAGTACTGCTTGAAAAAACCAAGGGCAAAACACGCACTTTCCATAGCAAGATTGGTCAGTCCGAGGCGACCGATTGGGGTGATGACACGAATAGGTACGCCATCGACGTGTTTTGTTTCAGTCACTTCGAATCGGCCGATTGCGAAGGCCACAAGATAGGTGGACATCGGCATCGTTGGAGCAAAAGTTACTCTATGTCGACCATTTTCGAGGTCGACTCGTTCCAATTCAGCACCATTGCCGTAGGCTTGAAGGTCCTCTGCAACAGTGAGTTCTAATGCGTACGTCGCCTTGAAAGCAGGCTCATCCCAACAAGGAAACACACTTCTGGCATGGGTGTCTTGACATTGGGTTGCTGCGAGCACTTGGGTGTTGCCCTCCGGGTCAACATACTTAGCACGATAGAGTCCGTGAAGACCATCATTGATTTCACCACGATAGTTAATGTCCAAAGTTGCAGGTCCTGTGGCGATGCTTCGAGGGAATCGAAGGACTGCTGTCTGGTAAATGTCGTGGAGTTGGAAATCAACCATCACCATCTGACCATCGCTGTCGGTAAGACTGACTTCATCGAGTTCGATGTCAAGGACATTGAGCGTTATTGCATCTGAAGAACGTTGAACGTCAAGGGTGATGCTCACAGCACCAATGGTTTGGAAGGTCTCCAAATCTGCGTCAATTCGAATATCGTAGGCATGTGGAACCACATCGTCATTGAGTCGGTATGGGTTTGTCTGATTGCTCATATCAATACGGCGCCATCCAAGATTCTTGAACTGTTTGGGCGATGGTGTCAAATGTTCTACCTTCAAGATGAAGATGTATCTTCATCAGTCGAATCGGTGTCTTGTGGGGCTTCTTCGCCTTCAATCTTCACATCTTCTTCTTCTTACATGAACAAAATTTGTCCGATAAAAATATACGCCAAACTTTATGTGTGGGCGCCGTAATTTTTTTTCAAGCAAATACGTCATTGCAACTCGGTATCGAGCGTAAAGTAAGGTGGAGATTTTTCGTGGAATTGAATACGATTTTCAACGAAAATTGCTTAGAAACAATGGCGAGGATGGATGATGAATTCATCGACCTTGTAGTCACGTCGCCACCGTATGACAATTTGAAGGATTACGATGGTTACACCTTTGAGTTTGAATCGATCGTCAAAGAATTGTACAGGGTAATGAAAAAAGGTGGCATTGTGGTTTGGATTGTCAACGATGCAACCATCAAAGGCAACGAAACAGGAACGTCGTTTAAACAGGCTCTGTTCTTCAAAGAGTGCGGGTTTTTCTTGCACGATACGATGATTTGGTTTAAGCCCAATAGTTTCAATTTCGGCTCAAATTACTGCTATCGACAAAGTTTCGAATACATGTTTATCTTTAGCAAAGGTAAAGCAAAAACCGTCAATCTCATTAAAGACGTTCCGGCAAAACTCGGTGGTCAGACTGCCAGGGGTGCCCGAAAACATTCAAGTGGGGTTCGAGATGAAGTGCCCGACTTTGTTGTTGATGAATTCAAACGAAGGGACAATGTGTGGTTTGTCAATGTCGGAACAAAAAACCACGGTCATCCAGCAATTTTTCCAGATGAATTGGCTGGCGACCATATTCTGAGTTGGAGTAACCCCGGCGACATCGTGTACGACCCAATGATGGGTTCTGGAACAGTAGCAAAAATGGCCATCGTACATCAGCGACAATTCATAGGTTCGGAGATCAGCGAAGATTACGCAAATAACGCTCTCGAACGCATTCGCCCTCTATTCGAACATCAAAATCCGCAATAGAATTCGACGACGATTGAACTTGATTCAATCAAAAAGAGGCCACATTTCTCTTGAAAACCCTTCAAAATAGGGAATCCACTTATATACCAATGTAATAGACTTCATTTTGATTATAATGCCAGCACCAACCCGAAATATTGTAATGCCGCAAGCGATTATTCAATCGTCTGTCATGGCCAAAGATGAGCCTTCGAACCCTGTCATCGTCCGTCAAGTTGGCGAAGCAGCGGGAGGTGACGATTTCCTTTCCAGGTTCACTGAAGTCATCATGTTCGGTGGAGCAATGCTCGCCATTTGGACTGGTCTACTCGGCATTGCCTTTAGCGACGATGCAACAAATTGGAATTACCTCATCCTGTTCATCGGAGGATTTGTTTCAGCGGGTATTGCCTTAGCTATGGTCGAATTTCACGGCAGAAAAAACGAGAACGTACTGATGCCATCTCAAAATTACATCCTCGGCGTGTCGTTCTTTTTCATGGCCGTCGGTTTGTTATGGGGACTCAGATTCATTGCAGGATGGCTCACCTTTGAAGAGCCACTCGGCACATTTTCAGCCTTCGGGGCGAAAACTGCAGTTGAAGCGGATTGGGTACCAAATGCAAACCTCATCTACGCCCAAACAGCAGGAGCCTTCGTTCTCGTTCTGGGGCAAATTCGCTTGCTCCACCGCTACTCTGGAGAGTTGACCTTCTCATGGACTGTCGCTGCAAGTATTCCTCTTGCCCTTCTTTTGGTCGGGGTTGGACCATGGATTGATTATTCCAACAGTGTCGTTTCCTATGAATTGGGTTCTGCTATTGTACTTCTCTCGGCATTAGCCATGTGGGTTTCGATTCAGTCGAACAAATCCATCACCTTCACGGCTATTGCATCGGTCTGCGGCATCATCCCCCTCATTTACGAATTGATGAATGATAATGCACCGGCGGATGGCGTCGGAGGGGCTTTATCACTGATGGTCTTCATTATCATCATTCAAGGCTATTTGGCAACAAGTCCCAAATTAAATCAAAAACTAATGGAGCGTACCTCATTCATTCTCATCGGCGAAGTTGTCCTCGCCATGCTGGTTGCCAACAACTTCGATGCTCACGCCATTTTAGGTCCGCTTCGAATGTCCGATACTCCATTTGCCGATACCCTCTCACTTCCTGTCATTCTTTGGTTTGTCACATTGGCTGCCTATTTCCCCGCTGTCCACGCAAATCGCGTACCTGCCATGCCTATCGGGCTTGCCTTTGCCTTATGGACACTCAATGGTGATGAGGCCATCTTACCGTGGATAACTGCCATCTTGATGGTGACGTACATGATGTTCTTTGCGAAGGTGACCAGGAAATGGGTGGCCAATTTTACCATGTCAGCAATTTCAATTTCGTATTTGATTTCTGATTATATCGGCTATGGCATTGACCATCCAGCGATCAATCTCATCGTGGCTTTATCCCTGATTGTGATTGCATGGACGGCTCTTCGACTTGAAAAAATCGACATTCAATACGCCCTTCAATCGCTTGTTTGTGTCGCAATATCAGACACCATCATCAACTCCGAATATTGGGTCACGGGTTGGGGTATTACCCTGTTCATGCTCTTTGTCGTGTACGACAAAATGAAGAGTGTTGATGTGAATGATTTCAAAGAACGAAGAAACATCACCCTCGCCCTTGTCACCACCATTTCCTTTTCCCTTGGCCTCATTTTAACAGGAAAAATGGATATTCCATACTCCTTTGCCATGCTCTCTGGCATATCGATTGAATTTGTTTTGCTCGGTATCATCGTGTATG
Source organism: Candidatus Poseidonia sp. (assembly GCA_030827365.1). GTDB lineage: Archaea > Thermoplasmatota > Poseidoniia > Poseidoniales > Poseidoniaceae > Poseidonia. The sequence goes on from JAUREO010000007.1 coordinate 50,477, forward strand.
CTATCTTCTTCTCCGTTCGTAAAATTGAGATGGACTTTGGCGAATTGTTGTTCGTGGTGTTGAGTTCATCTGCGTCTCAGTGGAAATACAGTGCTGAACACCATGCTTGGATTAAATCCGATGGAAATGAAGACGAAAGAGAACCAACAAAATGGGGCGAATTAGCCCGATTTTCACTCATCTTTTCCCTCATCATTATCACCTATGGATTATCGAGCCTCGATTCGAGTGGTTCACTCTCTTTCTTCTTGCCACTCCTGTTACTCCTTCCAATCGGACTGCTCATCCATCAAGTCGTTTCGATGGATTCCATCTCATCTTACACTCGCTGTGTGGGGGCAATTCACCTTCTCTTCATCGCAGCATTTAGTGCCCCACTCATCAATGAATTGCAGAGCGGGGATGCTGTGCTTCAAGCGGGCATCTTGCACGATTTATTGTTCCTTGCAGCCCCTATGACCGTCCATGCCCTCATTGTAAAGCGGGGGTTGGATGAAGAAGGTTTGAGTCGAAATGCTGACAACTTGATGATGGCCACCCTCTTGTTGCTTGGTTGCTTTGATGCATCGGGTGGATTGCTCTTCCTCAGCATGTTTGGACTGGTCGCCTATCAAAGTCTAAAGTACAGATTGGGCATCATCAACATCGCACCATTGGTGTTTATCTTCACACTTGCAAACAACTTGTTTGGACTTGAGTCAGGTATCATGGACAGAATTTTTGACATGCTCGCTCATGATGTGGGATACTACCTCGATGAACGCGTATTGTGGTTTGGGCGATTTACTGGTCTCCTCACAGCAGCATACATGCTCGCAGCCTTGGCTATGGGTTTCGGAGATGTCAAGAATCAAGAACGAACGGTGAAAATGCCGTGGATTATGCCATTTGTTTGGTTCCTGTTCTCCATGTGGGCTTCCTTGCCCGATGCTGCTTGGTTACCACTTGTGCTCGTCACATTTGCCATGATCAATGCCTGGTATCGAGGCGATGCACACTGGATGACGGGTCTATCAATCGCAGCCATAGTGTCATGGATCATCGGTCTTTCCGATGCTTTGGATACGCTCGACATAGAAATTTTCAGCATGTCCATGTTCTTTGGTGGCTTGCATGTCACAGTGCTCGCTTATCTTGCATCTCAAGGGAAGTTGACCATCAATCATTCAGAATATGGAGAGGAAAAAGAAGTCGCTTTGTCAAAGAAACTTAGCACTGAACTTCGATACATTAGCCTCGCAACATTGTTGCTCTCGTTCGATGCATTCAAGGGACTTGGTATGCTCATTGCAAGTGGTTGGGCCACCTTCGATGCCATCAAAAATGGAGAAAAGATATCCTTGCTCTTCTTACCATTACTCCACGCCCTCACGCTTGGAAATTTGCTGTTCCAATTCGATGTCGCAGATGAAGGAACTAGGGAGATTCTCGTTGGTGTCTTACTCGGTATCGAAGGTCTTGTGTTGCTCGCAATAAGCATCAAAGAGGACAGTTTGTACGACCTCAATATCTTCTCTTGGGATTCAGATGATGAGTTCTTTGAGTACGTCGAACGGTTGGGGATTGCGGGTACAGTTTCGGCCATTGTTGGCGTTTGGTATGGCTTTAGTTCTCAAGCTGAATTGGCATTTATTTTACTCACGATTTTGCTTGCAAGTCTTGCCATCACCGGCTTTAATGAAAAGTACTACAATGTCAGGTGGCGTAGAGCACTCGGCGTTTATGGTTCAATGCTCTCCGGCCTGATGTTTTACGCACAGGTCGACAACGATCTGTATGCTAATTTGACCATTGTCGGGCTGGGACTGCTTGCTTTGGGTTACGGTTTCATCTATCTCCAATTCCGTTCGACGGTTCAACCGGTCGTTCAAGCAAAAGCCGCTCAACAATCGGATATTCCACAATTGTTTGGTGGTACAGGTGAGACGTCAGAAGATGTATCAGAAACCGAAGACGCACTGGATGAAGAGGTTGAACCAGACCTTGCATCCTCAATAAAAGATACGAAGAGTGACGAAGAGACGAATGAGGAAGCGATGACTGAAGAAGAGAAATCAGCCACGATTCAAAAGAAGAACCAAAGGAAAAATTGCTCTCAAGTTGGTTGTTCCGCATTGGCATATCGTTCAACGGATTTTTGCTTAAGACACCAAGGAAGCGAGGCAGAAACGGTTGCACAAGCGATGCCGGTGGTTCAGGAGACGCTGATTCAAACAGCACAGGGATTCGAAATTCGATTGCCTCCAGGTGCTGCAGACCAAATCATCCGGTCCATTGAACTCACACCACACGATGGATTCAAGCCAGTGCTCGAACTCAGTGCGTTTGGAAAGTTGCAACTTCATTTTGAACCAAAATGATTGTTCAAAAAGCGGCTTTGAAGGCCTCAATCACCGAAGCATTGAGTTTCTCCCAAGGGAATGTTTGACCAATTGGTTGGCGACCGAAATGGCCACCTGCGGCGGTAATCCCGTAAATCGGTGCCGCCAAGCTAAGGTCTCGAATGATGTGACCTGGTTTGAACGAAAAATGTGCATCAACGAGGTCGGCGATGACCTCATCGGAGAGTTGGCCTGTTCCAAACGTATCCACGCGGATGCTCACAGGGTCTGCAACTCCGATAGCGTAAGCGAGTTGAATTTCGCATTCCTTCGACAGGCCCGAGGCAACGACGTGCTTTGCAGCCCAGCGAGCAGCGTAAGCTGCAGAACGGTCAACTTTGGTTGGGTCCTTGCCGGAGAATGCTCCACCACCGTGTCGTCCACGGCCACCATAGGTGTCAACGATGATTTTGCGACCGGTGAGACCAGCATCAGCGTACGGACCACCAGGGTCGGCAAAACGTCCTGTAGAGTTGACATGAATTGTGGTTTTACCATCGATCATGAGCGAAGCAGGAACGACAGGTTGGATGATATGTTCAATGACTTGTTGGCGAATCCAAGTTTGCTCGGCATCTTCAGAGCCGTGCTCATCGATCATGTCCTTATGTTGAACAGCGATGACAATGTTGTCCGCATAGATGGGTTGTCCGTCGACGCCGTGCATGAGTGTCACCTGCGATTTTGCGTCGGGTCGAGCCCATGGAAGTGTGCCATCAAGCCCGAGTTTACTGACTCGACGCGTTAAGGCTTGAGAGAGTGCGATTGCGAGTGGCATCCATCGGCCTTGGTGTTCGGAGTATGCTTCTGTTTCATCACATGCATAGCCAAACATGAGTCCTTGGTCGCCTGCACCTTGGTCGTCAATGGATTGGACAACACCACGGTTAATGTGAGCGGATTGAGAGGTGATAAGTTCGGTGACTTCGCACAATTCTTCTGAAGTTGCGTCCATGCCGATACCATGAGAAGTGTAACCAATAGCAGCAGCGGTTTTTCGGGCAATGCCGATGTAATCGGGCGGCGAAACGCCTGCAGCGAGTTTGACTTCACCTGCGAGAACGATATAGGAGCGGTCTTCTCTTCCTTTCACCAGCGTTTCGACAGCCACCTTGGCCTTTGGGTCAAGTGTGAGACATGCATCGACGATAGCATCTGAAATAGCATCGCATAATTTGTCTGGATGACCTGCAGCAACGGATTCTGAAGTAAACAACCACTCTTGCGCCATGGCGAAGGCTCGGTACTCCTCTATTCAACATTTATCGTAACCATTTTCAACGGTTCTAAGGCAAAACAATTTGGGCAAATGTATGCCCTTTTGTGCTTTTATATGGCTCAAGTACCGACGGTGTAATCGTCCAAATACGCGACTTGTGCGTCGGTCAGAACATCGATACTCAAGCCGAGTGTGCTGAGTTTGGTGGTCGCCAAATCTTGGTCTTGCTCGGTGGTGATATCGTACACTTCCTTGCCCATTGAACCACCTTCTTTGGCCAGACGACAAAGGGAAAGGAATTGGTTTGCAAAGGACATGTCCATGACTTCTGATGGATGGCCTTCAGCAGCAGCGAGGTTCACCAATCGACCGCGGGCAAGGAGGAAGATTCGTCGTCCGTCATGCATCAAAAACTCTTCATTATCCTCGCGGATTGTTCGCATTGATTGTGCTTGGGCTTCAAGGTCGGTGATATTAATTTCACAGTCATAGTGACCTGTGTTGCAGACAATAGCACCATCTTTCATGGCCTCAAAGTGTCGACCAACGATGACGTCTTCCATGCCAGTAGCCGTGCAGAAAATATCACCGAGTTTTGCAGCCTCATCCATAGGCATGACTCGATAACCTTCCATGACAGCTCGAAGTGCAGGTAGCGGGTCGACCTCGGTGATGATGACATTCGCACCCATCCCTCGAGCTCGCATAGCAAGTCCACTGCCGCAGTGACCAAAACCAGCGACGACGAATGTTTTTCCAGCGATCAAGACACTTGTCGCTCGAAGGATACCGTCAAGTGTTGACTGTCCGGTGCCGTAGACGTTGTCAAAATCCCACTTTGTCACAGCGTCGTTGACGGCGATCACTGGATAACGCAAGTCACCAGCAGCGGCCATGGCTCGAAGACGATGAACTCCGGTTGTCGTTTCTTCAGTACCTCCGATGACGCCTTCAGCATATTCAGATTTCTGACCATGAACTCGTACAATAAGGTCGGCACCATCATCAAGTGTAAGGGTCGGCTTGAATTCAAGTGTCTTGTCAATGCACCAATAGAAGTCCTCGGTTGATTGGCCGTGCCAAGCATGGACAGAGTAACCTTCACTTGCTAACCATGCAGCAACTTCATCATTTGTGGAGAGAGGATTACAACCCGACCACGAGATTTCAGCTCCGGCTGCACCGATTGCCTCGATGAGAACTGCGGTTTCTTTTGTCACGTGGAGGCATCCTGCCACCCTCATGCCAGAAAGGGGTTTGGTACGTTCAGCCTCTTCCTTAAGTTTGGCAAGCACTGGCATTCTAGCACGTGCCCAATCGACCAATAGAGAGCCTTTTTCGGCCAGACTCAAATCTCGAACGGTGTAATTGTCACCCTTGTCTAATCCATCCATGAGCCGCCGACTTATTCGCCCCTCTTGAAGTCTGCCGTATGACCATAACTTGATTTTTCTTGGTATTACAAAGATTTTCGTCGTGCAATCGACAACGACATCAACGGTATGCGTGGAAGGACATACGACCTTGATTCATGGTTTGAAGGAAGGAGCCTCTTTTCTCAAACACACCTTTGAACGATGACAAATATCGTACTGGTCTTGAATATCTCAACCACGGTCGCTTAGGATAGACGACTTCGACACGTGAAAACCCGAGGTCTTTGAGCATACCGCGCATTGCAGCGACATTCGGAGCCCAGTAGTTGGTGTCGTCGTTGTTGAAGGAATCGCCAGGATAGTACACCATCGAAGGTTTCCAACGGTGCAAATCGTCCATTTGCGTTTCGATGATAAGCAATTCATCACAAACAGATGCTGCGACACGAAGACCACCCATGGGGTCCTGTAGATGATACAGTACGCCGAGGAACATCACGACATCAAAGGTGCCAATAGCCTCTGGCGTGATGGCCATGGCATCGATATCGAGAGATTCGACTTTGGAGTCCAACGTTTCGTGAACGAGGTTGAACCCATCTTTTGTGCCCCAACCAGGCCCGCTCCAGCAGAAATGGTCGGTGGCCAAAACACGCTTTGCACCATTTCTTTCCGCTTGAAAAGAAAAGAAGCCGTCCCAAGCCCCGATGTCGAGCACCGATTTCCCTGAAAGATCTTCGGGCAGACAAACCTGTCCTAATTTATCCATTGACTTGTCGAGACCTGGTGTGACGATTCCATCTCGAATTGGGATGGAGTGAAACCACTTGATTTCGTTTATTCGGCGGATGAGTTCATCGTTGTCGCCCATGTGTAGGCCTTTACCCCTCCACATATATTCACTTCGCATCAAATTCGACATGTTCACACGCCGGTTGGTGGGAGTGCCGTCACACCGAAGTTGAATACACACCGACGCTCTCGACATTGTGGGTAACGAAACCTACCCAGCAGTTCAAACGGCTTCGGATTCCTT
>JAUREO010000080.1 GCA_030827365.1 Candidatus Poseidonia sp.
ATTTTTGCAAAAACAACAATCCATTGATTTGAAAACATTGATTCAAGTTTAGGTTCGATTGCAAATTCACTAACAACAAAAAGAATGATTGCGAGAACCAAAGTTACAAATATAGCCTTTCTTTTGATTTCGGCAGATGTCAATCGCATCATTGCGTCATTCAATTCAAGTATCGTAGCCTCAAGGTCCGCATTCGCTTTATCAAGTGATTGATTGGATAGGTAGAGCCGCCTTGAAGATTCTTCAATTGTGTTCTCAGCTTGTACTCGTGCGAGACGTTCTCGCTCAACCTTACGTTGAAGACGATGATTCACATCCTCTAAACTTTCGTCTTCTTTGACTTTTGATTTGGCTTTTTTTGCCAATTCAAAAATATCCATTTTTCTTCATCCTATTCATCTAATAAGGTGCAAGTGAACATCACGACTTGGTTTTCACCTTTTGTCCTATCTTCGACGTCAATCTTGACTGTTTCTCCCCAATGTTTAAACGCACCTTCCATCAAACCGATGGCCAAATCTGCTAAATGTCGAGGTGAATGGTATTCAAACCACAAGGTTCGCTTATCATCAGACATTTCGCTGACGAAAGTAGGTAGTGTTGCATCAGGATATAATTTGAGAACCTCAACATGCACAACGTCATGGATAGAGTTCAAAAACTCAAACGAAGTTTTATGCGTGAAAAAGATTGGAAACAATTCCAAAAATCGTCCAAAAAGATATGTTCCGAATGCTTGAACGAGGACACTGACCTCAATTTCGGTCTCCTCAGATAAAGCAACAACAAGTTGGACCAACTCGGCGTGGTCATACGTTCCGACTGCTGTGTATGCAGCCCCACTAGGAAGGTCACACTTCGAAATAATAGTATCAATCATTTGATCTCCAAACGATGCTTCGACCATGTCGGTGAATTCCTTGAAAACAATGCCCTTCATAGCAAATGGTCTTTGTTCCCAATTATATTTGTTTTCTAATGATATCACGATATTCATTTTTGAAATTCATGACGATGATGATTATTTTACAAATTCACGGTTTACTGATATCGAACTTACATCTGAAATGACTTCGTTGAGAAAAATGAAGAAGTATTTTAATGGTATAGAATATGAACCAATTAATCAAAGCGGTGAGGCAAATGAGTGACGAGTCAAATAATTCTCCAGACAACGGAAATCCATCGCCCTTACCACGAACGGGTCCTGCTCCACCGACAAAAGGGCGCCCTGCACCCCCGGCGAAAGGTCGCCCTGCTCCACCTGCCAGTGGCCCACCAGCACCGCCTCATGTTCCAAATGAAGAGGGAAATCATCAATTGAAACGTGCGAGGGAACTTGAAAACAATGGGAATTACTCAGAAGCTGCCATTTTGTACAGGGCAATAGGCGCAAAGAATGATGAAAACAGATGCTTACAACTTGCCTTGAGTAAAGCAGAGCGCAACCAAGTGACCAATATTCACCACGGAGACAACATCATTCAGGACTCAGTCGTCATGAAGGATGACTAAGCACTACGTGCTAATTCGGGCATCACTAAAAGGTCATACAGTTGACCAAAACCAAACAACCCAAAGGTGAAGAGATAAATCAAGCCAGAAAATGGCCTGTTGTAATAAAATCTGTGAATACCGCACAAGAGAATGAAACAACTGCACCAAAGGAGATAGCCAGTGAGCGTGTCTTTTCCACGATTTTGTACATACATGACTCCTGCTTGTTGTTGTTGATTATTGATGATAATTGGCCCACTTTGTGAATTTTGTTGGGATTGGGCCAAAAGTGCTTGTTGTTGCATCATCATTTGTTGATTTTGTTGATTCATCATCATCATCGCCATCATTGGGTCAACCGACTGTGATTGTTGCACAGGTTGAGGTTGTGCAGGTGAAAATGAAGGAGCCGCAGGAGTTGGCATAAATCCAGGATAATGCTCCTGTGTGTAGACTTTCGCCTGATCAGTATTGTATCCCTGCTGCAATAATGAATTGTAATATGCTTGTGCGTCACTCATTCTTCTTCCTCCTTTCCAATAATTTTGTCTATAGTTTCTACAAGTTCGTCTGGTGCTAATTGAGTCATCTCAGACAGGCGAGGGTTGTTCGAATCTACACCAATCGAAAGCATGAGCATAAGTAGACCCAAAAGAGCCGCTAAAAGATAAATGAAGCCAAATACTCCCTCGCTTGGAAGAAAATCCTTTGTGGATAAGAATAACGAAATGCTACCTGCTCCAATAAGGGTCATACCAAGTCTTGCTTGCCAGTCCAAGAGGCCCCCTTCTGCCATGGCTTAGGATATCGTTAATTCATATAAAACCATTATCGGGGTGAATTCTTGTGAAAATTTTTTCAAACTTATTTTTTAAATCAGGTTATGTTCTTTGCCAGTCAGAACCATTCCACCAAAGTGTGGACCCATCGCTCATTTTTCGCCATGTGTAACCACTCTCATCTGTCCATTGTTGAATTACTGATGGTTCAACAGCGGCGAATTGCTGTGATTGAACAGGCAGACTTCCATCGACAACAGGTTGTGCAACTGGGAGGGTGTTTTGTGGAAGTTCTGGGGCGTGCGGAGTAAAGTCATCGCTTTGCAATTGCAATTTACCATCATACAAATCAATGTCAGTTGCTCCACGCTTTCGAACAAAGAGCAATCCTCCGAGGGCAGAAAACAATACAACGACGCCGATGATGAGGTACATTCGTTGCTGAGCTGCCGCCTCAGCCTCTGCTGCAGCCTTGTCCTCTGCAATTTTTTGTGCTACGTCACCAACGCCATCACCATCGCTATCCATCGTTTCTGTTGGGTCATTCGGAAACGCATCGGCATTGTCACCTACGCCATCCTCGTCCGAATCTGAAGATTCGGAGGGGTTATTTGGGAACATATCGGAATTATCGCCAACACCGTCGTCGTCAGAATCAATGGTTTCGTTTGCATCCATTGGGAAGGCATCTGCGTTGTCGCCTACACCATCTTGATCACTGTCCATGGTTTCGTTTGCATCCATTGGGAAGGCATCGGCGTTGTCGCCTACACCATCTTGATCACTGTCCATGGTTTCATTTGCGTCCTCTGGAAACACATCGGTGTTATCGCCAATGCCATCTGCATCGGTGTCTTGAGTTTCATTTGCATCGTTAGGGAACACATCTGAATTGTCACCAACGCCATCTTGGTCAGAATCAAGTGTTTCGGTGCTGTCCAAGGGGAATGCGTCTGAGTTATCACCAACCCCATCTTCATCAGAGTCAGCGGTTTCACTTGGGTCAGATGGAAATGCATCAGCGTTATCCCCTACACCATCTTCATCAGCATCAGCTGATTCTGTAGGGTCGTTTGGAAAGACATCAGCATTATCACCAACCCCATCGTTGTCTGAATCGAGTTGTTCGGTTCCATCGAATGGGAATGCATCAGCATTATCGCCTACACCATCGTTATCTGAATCAAGTTGTTCAGTTGCATCATTGGGGAAGGCATCTGCATTGTCGCCAGTTCCATCATTGTCCGAATCCGCAGTCTCGGAACTATCGTTGGGGAAAGCGTCGGCATTATCGCCTACACCATCGTCGTCTGCATCGGAAGTTTCTGTAGGGTCGTTTGGAAAAGCATCTGCGTTATCACCAACGCCATCACTATCTGAGTCGTATTGTTCCGAGGAATCATTCGGGAAGGCATCATTACCGTCAAGCACACCATCGCCATCCGAATCGATATCAACAATGGTTGCACTGGTTGAAGACTGCACTTGATTTCCAACTTTACCCATTGAATCCCTTGGCTTAACCGAGGCAGTCCATACCTGGCCAATGGTAGTATCTGTTGATAGAATAGTTGTTTTTCCATCCATCGAAGGGATGTGATTTCCATCTACATACCAACTTATTTCCGAATTTGATTCTGGATTGTTTTCGGGGTCTTGATACACATAATTCAAGTTCAAATTCGCTTTGTAACTTACATTGCCATATGGGCTAATCAACACATTTGAGGCCGTAGGTGGTTGATTGGCAGCAATATTTTCGTTGAGATTGTGTGTGATTGTGTTCCATGCATCACCAGAAGTGCCACCTGTACCGTCGACGGTATTCACTGCAAGCTGAACATTGACTTGCCCACTTCCGCTTTGGGGTGCTGTCCACGAAACCGTCCAACTTCTTGAGTTGCTGTTTGAATGCGTTGCACTCCCTTGTACAATTTTTGCATCGGCACCCGGATTTGAGAGAGTCCCTTTCGAGACAGTGAGGCTAAATCCACCACCTGAGTTTAGTCCGCCTACGCCACCATTGACTCCAATATTGATTGTGTATGATTGACCCGGATTGTAGGTAGATGGGAAATTGTGGGTGGGGGTCACACCTGAATTGGCACTCCCATGGCATGAACAGGAATTTGCACTGTTTGGCTTGCCTGATGATGATGCTTCGTTCAGAGGAGTAAAGACCACCATCATTAAGAAAACAGATAGAAAGATAGCCATTGCAATTTTTCTCATGATGGTCTCAGAAAGTCATTGTTTTTAGTTTCTTGTGGTCTATCGTTCATACATTTGCCCACACGTGCTCCTCAACAAAACTTGAAGAATTGGTCGATGAAACCAACTGCGTGGAAGACGAAATTCAAACCGGACACAACCGACTTCGAGTGGTTGGTTCGATGTTGAGTGCTCGTCCAATTGTACTCATTTGTATAGGTTTTTTCACCACACTCATGCCAACAGTCATTCGATTCTTTGATTCGTTTTCTATTATTTCAGCAGTATGGCCGCACGCTATCAACACCCTCGAATGGACGATGTGGGGTCGAAATCAAGTTCAATTCATGCCTCTTTTTTTCTTTTTCTTGGTCATCATGGGATTTGTTCTAAGAAAAGGAGTGGTAAAACAGCACAAGTTTTCTCTCCTGTTTTTGGATGTGGCATTGGGGTCAATCCTTTGTTTTCTTATGCTGTATTTTTTGTTAGATATTTTTTATTTAAGAGGTGCATTTCTATTGCTACCCACTGTATATGCATCATTCATGTTGACTATTCTGCTTGCTCGCC
>JAUREO010000081.1 GCA_030827365.1 Candidatus Poseidonia sp.
AATTGATGCCCAACATCAACGAGGAAAATTAACTGCACGAGAACGACTTGAACTTCTCCTCGACGACGGCTCTTTCCAAGAGATTGATGCTCTTGTTGAACATCGATGTCGAGATTTTGACATGGATAAAAATGTCATTCCAGGTGATGGAGTTGTCACTGGTCACGGAACAATCAATGGAAGAGATGTGTTTGCTTTCGCCCAAGATTTCACAGTGTATGGCGGGTCACTCGGAGAGATGCACGGACTCAAGATTTGCAAGGTACTCGATATGGCTCTGAAAACCGGTCGCCCCGTGATTGGAATGAATGATTCAGGCGGTGCCCGAATTCAAGAAGGCGTTGCTTCACTCGGTTCATATGCTGAAATATTTTTCCGAAACGTACGTGCTTCTGGAGTGATACCACAAATTTCAGTGATTATGGGCCCCTGTGCAGGTGGAGCAGTCTATTCTCCTGCCATTACCGATTTTGTCATCATGGTCGACCAAACCGCTCATATGTTCATCACAGGACCCGAAGTGATCAAAACAGTGACAAATGAAGTTGTGACCTTCGAAGAACTTGGCGGAGCCCACACACACGGCAGCAAATCTGGAGTTTCACATTTCACAGCACCTTCAGATGAGGGAGCCATTGACCTTGCTCGCGAGCTTGTTGATATGTTGCCTCAAAATAATCTTGAGCACGCTCCGAAACGTCCCACAAGTGATTTGCCAGACCGGCTATGTCCAAATTTGGATTCGATAATTCCTGCTGAAGCCAATAAGCCATACAACGTCATTGATGTCATCAAGGAAGTCGTTGATGACGGAGAATTTCTCGAAGTACAGCCTGATTGGGCACAAAATATCGTGATAGGATTCGCTCATCTTAATGGCCAGACCATTGGCGTTGTGGCAAACCAACCGAAGGTGCTTGCAGGTTGCCTTGATATCGATGCATCCGATAAGGCTGCTCGATTTGTGAGGTTTTGTGATGCATTCAATATCCCTCTTGTAACGCTTGAAGATGTTCCCGGATTTTTACCAGGTACCGGTCAAGAATGGGGAGGAATTATTCGACATGGAGCCAAATTATTGTATGCTTTTGCCGAAGCAACAGTGCCAAAACTCACGGTTATTCTTAGGAAAGCATACGGAGGTGCTTACGATGTCATGTCCAGTAAACACATCCGCGGCGATTACAACATTGCCTGGCCATCGGCAGAATTGGCTGTCATGGGTGCGGATGGGGCTGTTGAAATTATTCACAGGAGACGAATCGCCTCTTCAAGAAATGAGGCACAAGAACGGGAACGACTGACCAAAGATTTCAATGAAACATTTGCTAATCCGTATAAGGCGGCTGCACTCGGTTATATCGATGATGTCATTGAGCCAAATCAAACCCGCCAAAAATTAGCAAGGGCACTTGCCATGTTGATGGACAAAGAAGAATTGCGACCAGCAAAGAAGCATGGTAATATTCCATTATGAGGTGTTGTCTTGTCCGAAGAAGAAAAGAGAATTGCGGCAATCATGGCTGTCATGTCCCTCATCGAAGGTTCCGATGACCAAAGAGGACAGGTCGGACGTCAGACGGGACATGTATGGGCACAGGACCACAGAAGAATGCTTTCAGGTCGTCAGTCTGTCCTTCATCAGCGAGCAAGTCGATCACCATGGAGGTAATGCAATGGGTGAAATTCGTAAGGTCAAGGTCAATGGAACTGAGTATGAAGTTGAACTTGAATTCAATGGTGAATCTTGGGAGGCGACTGTTGATGGTTCAACCTTTACGATTGAAATGCCAGGGGCAACTGCAGCACCAAAGGCAAAGCGCTCTGCTTCAAGTGGCCGAAAGAAATCCGGAACTGTTTCTGCTAACATTCCGGGGAAAGTCGTTACTGTTGAAGTGACTGAGGGTCAAAAGGTCAAGGAAGGTCAAGTCGTTCTCATACTTGAAGCAATGAAAATGCAAAATGAAATCCAAGCACCAATTTCAGGAACTGTCGTTTCCGTCCAATGCCATGAAGGAGATGCAATCGAGGCAAATGTACCATTGCTTGTCATCGAACCTGATGAAGAAACCGAGTAAGAAAGCAAGAGTTAATGTATTGTAATGGTGAGGTGCAAGTATGAATGAGACTCCAGTTTGTGATTTACCAGGGTGCCAAGAAGAGGGGACAATCGTTTCACGACTCTCTCCTGAAGGTTATCTTGTAGCCACGGGGAAGAAAGCCTATTCATTTAGAGAAGCATATCGCAGATTCCACTATTGCCAAGTACATCATGATGAACTCATGTCAGGTGTATGGTCTCGAGTTCGTCAACCCGACGATAAGGGCGACGGCCATGTTGCACCTACTGCAATTTGAACACTTCCATCATCTAATATTGAGCCACTTATTTTTATAGGAACATTCACTACCCGAAACATGGTGAATGATTCGCCCATTGACAAACAAAATATTACATCAATTTCAATTGTCTTCCTACTTTTGATTTCGACACTTACAGCATCGCTGAGTAATGTTTCAGCCGTCGGTCCAAATCAAAATGATTTGAATTCAAATGGTGACCTCCCAGACAACACCACCGTGAACCTCACCAACTACATTTTTTCAACTTCTTATTCAGGTTCTGGTGAACTCGATTACGGCGATGACGAGGATTGGATTCGAGTTGCTCTTAATTCAAACGAAGGATTGACTGCAAGGCTTTCATTCGCTTCAACCACAACCCTTCCCAATGGTTCGACAACAACAAATGATTTTGATTTGGTACTTACCACTTCAACGAATGTGACATTGGATTATTCATTTTTCAATAATCCTGAAATTGTTTCAACCAACAATTCGATGACCGCTCACGGCGGAATGGTCTACATTGGTATCCAAAGATACTCCGGTGTCGGTGCCTGGAACCTCACTCTTTGGCGATTTAATGTAGGAAGCTCAGGTGGTGGAGGTAGCGGTGGTATTTCGAATGGTTCAGCCCCTCCGTCCCCTTGTACAGGAAACAATTCCGCAACGACGAGCGATATTCTTGAGCCAAACGACTCTCAACAAACTGCAACTCTTGCAAGCGTTTTGCCGATTTCATGCACTGGACTATCACTCCATTCAACAACAGATGTGGATCTGTTCGAAATCATTTTGATTGCTGGCGTCACATACTATGTGAACATCACATTTACCCATGCAAACGGTGATATCGACGCTGGTTGGGACTCAAGCACAGGAGCATTCCTAGATTCGGGAACTTCGGTGTCGAATGACGAAACGATGCAATATACTGCAACTCAAAACATGACCTCGTTTGTCGAAGTTTTCCTCTATTCATTCTCAACAGCATCAAATCAAGTGTATTCCATTACGATTGAAACCGATAACCCGGGTGGTGGTCAAACATTTGAAACTGTAGATGTCAACATGAATTCAATCAATTTAGGAACCGTCAATTTCTCCGGGCTTACCAATGGTTCATCCTTTTTCTACAATGTTTCTTTGCAGCAAGTCCTCACAGATGGGTCTTCGGTCTACTCTACAATTCAAACAAGCAATTTTACTGCCAACAGTACCACCATGAGCATGAATGTGACTTTCACTCCATCGGTGAATGAGTCATATGTCATTCTTAGGGCTGCTCTCTACTCATCGACTGGTTCAATGCTCGACGATGATTTTGAGTATATTTATCAAGAAATGGCTGAGTTGCAAACCACGTCATCAACCACTGGAACGTTGTCCTTGACCAATTTGTCGAATTCAATTGATTATGATCTTGAATGGTTCGTGCTCGACATGACGGATTTCAACCAAGAAATCGCTAATGGCTATTCCATCGACGATGCGGTCAACATGTCACAAATAGATAGAGACGTCATCAATGTACCTTCATCATCCACTTCGGGCTCGTTTAATATTACTTGGAACGGGCCAACCACAATGAATACGCATGCACTCATTGCACTATTGTATGAGAATGGCACCAGTGTCAATCTTACCTCGTTTAGGGATATTATTGGATTCCACGAAGAAGAATTTATTCCCCAGTTACCAAGCGTGATTATTCTCAATGTTTCCACCTCTCCTACTGCTTCCACAAACGATGTGACCACTCGAGGAAAGGATTTGGTAACGGGCGATGATTACGATTATCGAATCAAAATTGTTGACTCAGGTAACGCTACAGTTGCTCAATCTGGTTTGTTTTCGGTGACTGCCACTTCTCAAGGTATGAGTTTTGGTACATGGAATTACACGACACCAACATCATCAGGACAATATTGTGCTATTGCTGAATTGTTTGAAAGCGATGGAACGCAGCGAATTGGTGATCGAACTTGTTTCAATTTCATCTTTGATGATGACAACGATGGTGTGGCCAACGAACTAGATCTTTGTGCGAACACGACTGCTGGAGCAACCGTTGACGCAAACGGTTGTGCACTTGACCAGAAGGACACCGATGGTGATGGATACAACGATTATATCGATGATTTCCCTAACGATGCAACACAATATTCTGATATGGATGGTGATGGTTATGGTGATAATGCTTCAGGAAATTCGCCAGACGCATTTCCAACAGATAGCTCGCAATGGTCTGATGTCGACGGTGATGGATACGGCGATAATCCAAACGGAAATGCCGCAGATGCATTCCCGAACGACAGCACACAATGGTCCGATTCCGATGGAGACGGTTATGGTGATAACCCCGCAGGTAGCAATCCAGATTTGTGGCCAGCAGATTCGACTCAATGGAAAGACTCCGATGGTGATGGTTACGGCGATAACCCAACTGGAACCAAAGGAGATGCTTTCCCGAACGACGTAACGCAATGGAAAGACACCGATGGTGATGGTATAGGAGACAATCAAGATCCCGATGATAATAACGATGGCTTCCCAGATGAAGGGTCAATTGTATCGAGTGTGCTTACCCCTAATCAATCAG
>JAUREO010000082.1 GCA_030827365.1 Candidatus Poseidonia sp.
TTCGTTGGTCGTGTAGAACCAAATGTCTGCAATTTCTCCACCATCGTTGAATGTGTTTCGGTTGATGGTCAAGTTATCTGAACCAATTTGACTCGAGGAGTGAGTGTAATAGTAACCTGAACGTTGTGAGAACACACCAACACCGCAGTTGTTGAAGGTGTTGTCGTTGATGTCAGTTCCTTCAACACCATTCAAGACGATACAAATGTCTGACATTTGAATTGCGTTGTTGAGTGACGTGTATCCCTTAAAGTGAGTAATTGTACTGTTGGTGACATCGAAGTAGTCTGGCATGTAGCCAGAATAGTATCCATATCCTACACCAGAACTTAGGGATTGAATTCCATCAAAGGTAGTGTTGTTGGCTTGGAAGTTCCATGCGTAATACATGTATCCCAAACTTGCTCCGTTAAGGACTCCATCTGAACTTACAGCTGCTGCTGTGACTGAACCATCGTTCATCCAAACTGAAACTTCACCATAATAGTAGTATGGATACATGTAGTTTGCGAGGTTTCCAGCATATGACGCTGTAAAGATAAGGTCTGTACCATTCCAATTGTGGTCACCAGAGCCCATGTACCAGTAAGGTGTATCCATCATGATGGTTTTTCCAGCGAAATCACTACCGGAGTGGCCTTGATAATAGCTGAATTCTTCGAATCCTGAAGGATCACTGTAGGTTCGGCTAGAACCTGTACCGAGACCTGATCGACACATAGACACCATGACGAATTGACTGCTCGAACCTGGATAACAAATTCGACCGTCGAATTGATTGACCAAGTCAACTGTTTCCTCGTTGTTGTACGCATCGTCAACCAATGAAAGCGTGTCCTTAGCGTATCTGAAATCAGCAGTTGTGGATGTGTATTCAACCTGAGCGGTTGTGGAGGCGGTGTAACCGGAGAGCGATGGAGTTGTAGTTCCTATGCTTGTCACATATGCAGTCACGAAAGTAATTCCAGATGCTTTACCATTCGAATCTGTGGTTTGAACACCCTGAATGTTTCCATCACCATCACGCACAACAACAGAAGTTCCAGAAACTGCGGATGAATCTGCGGTCACCGTGATGTTTGCAATTCGCATTCTGTTCAACTTTCCTGAACCAGTAACATCGACACTGGAGAGAACCAAATCCCCTTCAATGAAGTCGATAATCGAAGAGCCAGTGATGACGAAATCATTGTTCGTGTTTGCAAAGGTTGAATCAGTGATGGTAATCTTTCCTGAACCCGCTGTTTCGATACCAACATCGTTTCCTTGAATCGTCAAATCAGAGAATTCAACATCTGCGGAAGTGCTTGCACCATATTCGATTGCTGCACCACCAATGTTTGCAAATGTTCCAGAAAGGTCACCATTGATATCTTTTGCATAGTAGACACCCGCCTTGTTTTGGCCATCCAAATCAAGGTTGGTCAAATCCATGGTTCCTGAACCGCTGGTTGAAACAAGGACACCGTAGTCTCCACCAGTGACATTGAGTGCATCAGCACTACCAGTGGTCTGTCCTGAAATGAGTAAACCTGCATTTGATGGACTTGTGACGTCGACATTCTTGAAGTCCGCAGCAGCGAAGTTACCACCGATATCGATACCGTTGTCTGCACCGGTGATCTCTCCGTTTTGGAACATTGGTGTTCCCGATTCACGGACATATGCTTCGTCAACAAGGTCGGAAGCAGATGAGGATGCTCGAGCAACAAAGTCCATTCTGTCTTGGTAATTGTCTGCACCATTATGGAGGAAGTCCATGTAAATGGTGACCTTCGAGAGGTTGCTTGCAGAGATATCAACGATCGGGAAGGTGAGTCGAGCACCTTGACCGCTGGACATATAGTAGGTGTAAGCGTATGCCATACACAAACCGTAGTTGCTTGGGTATCCATTTGCTGCATAACTTGGAGGGTTACCAACGTTACCTGGCCATGAGCCTTGGCCGTTCGAACCTTCTGGTGGCGAGTTTGAACCAGTGAACATGAACGAAGGTGAGTAGTATCCCCACCACATGTATGGGTAGTACGCATATGTTCCAGATGGAGTGACGCCGTTTCCAATGTCTTCCCAGTCGAATCCAAACTTATCTGGTGCACTGTAGTAACCAGGGTAGCTGACACCTTGTCCGAGCCAATAGTAGTACATGTAGTAGAAGTAACCATCATAGTACTGGTAATTTGGACCATAGTTGTAGCCATAGTAGTTGCAATGCCATGAAGGAGCACCACCAGTACCACCATCATAATTTCCAACGTGGGAGTATGTGCTGATCGCTGGGTCGCTTGAACTGTATGGGTAATACCCAATTTGACCTGGGTTTGTCACGTTCCACGTGTTACCTGAGGTATCGGTCAACTCAATGTTGAGTCGGTCGAAAATGAGGTACCAGTGTGAAGTAGAATACGAATAATACGGGTGAGCATCACCACCTCCGTAAATAGCATTAGCACCAATTTGGAGATAGTTGTTACCGTTTCCAAGGAAGGTTGATGCGTCAATTGCGTATGTCTTCCAACCAGAGTTTTGACCTGAAAGTAATGTGCTTCTGTAGATGGTTGGGAGTGACATACCGCCGTACACAGCAATTCCGACATCGTTGTTGGAGAGTGTAAATCCATCAACTTGAGGAGCACCATTGTAGGATTGAATACCGACTGCAGCGTTCTTTACAGTAATGCTGCTGATGGAGGCACCTGCTGCTTCAACCCAAAGTGCTGTACCGGTTTGGCCAGTGTTTTGGATAGTAGAAGCGTCGATATCGAGAGAACCGCCATCAATTTTGATGGTTGCCATGTCATCCGAAGATGCTTGAGCACCAAAGATGGTAGCGCCGTTGCTCATCTTGAGCGTTGAGCCATCGCCGACATACAATGCACTGTCAGTAGTACCATCTTGATACAAATCTTTGATTTGAGAACCGTTCATGACATTGAGGGTTCCACCAGCCATGTTGAACCGAAGTGGATTTGCCGATGAAGATGCTCGAACAATGGTTCCGTCGAGGCCGGTAATATCTGGTGAGTCAGTAAGTCGCAATTCTCCACCATTTGAAATGGTGATAACCGGTTGTGTGGTTGAAGTGCTGGTGACTCGAAGCACACCGCCCTCAATGACGATTGTACAACCATCAATTTCAAACGAATCAAGGACAGAAATCGTCGTCTCTTGGAATCGGAACGTGTTAGTTCCCGAATCGTAATTTGGAGCTAAAGTGATATTTCCAGCGAGTGAAGCACAATCTAGTGTTGGGTCTTCAAAGGTGAGAGGAGCAGGGAACAATCGAAGTGCAGCACTGTCTCCAACTTTGAATGTACCGGAGTTCGTGGTAGATGAATACCATGCGTCACCGACAAGGGTTTCGTTGACACCGGCTGGACCAGAAGCCCGTAGGTTGTGCTTGTCGTACGTAGTTCCGGCCCCGTTTTCGGTAATCACCCAGACTTGTGCTGAACCGTTGTTAGTGTCAGTTAACTTTTGGTAAAGATTGACAGACATTTCGTTGTTGTTTCCATCAACAAGTGTAGCTGAAACAGTGTGGCCAGACTTGTTTGATTCGGAGGTACCAACAATCTTGTATGCTCGAATCCAAGCGAGTCCACCATAATAAATCTGAGATGGATTGCTTGATGAACCACTCACAGTGACTGGACAGTTTCCTGTTGCACCACTTGAATCGGAACAGGCATTGGAGTTGAGGCTAGCCTCGACGAGAACGAAATCTGTTCCTGTTCTCGCTTCAACAAGGTATGGACCACTGCTTGAAACGGTTGTGCTTGAAATCGAAACTTCACCGACGCTGAAGTCAGTGTAACGACCGTCGAAGACGGATTGTGTCGAACTGCTGTGGGTGAAGCTACCGCCGTCAACAATGAAGGTGTTTCGACTACCAGAGGATGCACTGGATTTGATGCTCGCCGCTGTGACATCTTCAAAGATAATGTTCCAACCGCCACCTTGTAAGGTGAAAGCTTCAAAATCGGCTCCGAGAATCTTTACTGGTTTACCTGTGATATCGTTGGCAGCCCAATCAACATCGCCAGCGGTAACATCTCTGAAGACGCCAGGGTGAACTCTACGGAGTGTTATTTTGTCAGAAATAACACCATCGAGAACCATGTTGTCGCCAGATGGTCCATTTCCGGTCTGTGAAGAGCCACCGGGTGTGATGATCAAATCAGCGCTTCCAAAGTCTACGTCTTCAAGATGAAGACTTGACATAGCGTAGAAAGTACCGCTTGCATAATCATCTGCATCGACATTGTATGCATAGAAATCACCGTTACTGCCACCAAGTGAACTGATGGCAACACCAGTTTGGGCACTTGAAGTTGTCACTGTAATGTTAGTGAGATGAACATCCAACAAGTCTGTTGAAATGAAATTCACGAAGGAATTTGTCACCGAGACATTCTCAATCCAAAGGCTTCCACCTGTTGATGCAGTTGCCGATGAACTGCCTGAGTTTGTAGCAATAGCTCCTCCCCAAGCATTTCCGTCGGTGTTACAATCTTCAAGTGTACCTTCCATCAAAACGACATTAGCGTTTTCAGGGAGGTTCAAACAGGATTCATCTGCTCCGTCTATGGAGAAATCAGTCATGTACACACCAGTACCAGCACCACTTCCGTGGCTGATTGCAGCTCCAACATTGGAGAAGGAAACATCACTCAAGGTGAAGTTACCTGGGTTGTTGTTGGTGTAACATGCTCTTGGACTTCCAGTGGATGAGTCGGCACAAGTGACTGAATGATCACCGTGACGGCTTCCGGATGAAATTGCAGCGTCAGTTTGAATGAGTGCATTCAAGAATGTTTCGTTGTCTAACTGCAATGTGCGGTTCAGTGCCGAGATAATTCCCGAAGTCACCGTTGGTCCGCCATCAAGATCGAGTGCGTAGCCAATTGCGATTACTCCATCACCAATACGAATGGTTCCTGGTT
>JAUREO010000083.1 GCA_030827365.1 Candidatus Poseidonia sp.
GTCGGTGAAGGAACTCGTGACATCAATGTGACACTTACAAACACGGGTATGGATACTCTCAACGGTCAAACAGCTACGCTTGAGGTGACTCTCAACGAAGTTGATGAGCAGAATTCAACCAATACGACTGTTTACGAAAACAACTGGGACGATCCAGAGGACAAGACAGGCTGCGGAACTGGATGTTCTTGGACATATGAATCCTATATTGATAATACACCAAAGTGGAGAAAAGAAACGAACCACTCCGTAGGTGCATCAAGTGGAAATAACGCTGCGAATGTCTCAGCCAATTATCTCAACCCGACAGACTTTATGTGGCCAGGAATTTACAAAACCAACGGAAGCGGTGGCCAGTGGTCTGGATACGGAAAGAATTGGGATGAGGCCATGACCCTCAACAATGTCGACCTCACAGGAGCAGACCGTGCGTTCATGAGTGTTGAGTTGTTCCAACACCTCGGCTTTGGAGGCTTAGGATTCTTTGACGGCCAAGGATTCATCCTCGGCGATGTTTGGGATGACTTAGCCATCATTGAAGTCGGAAGTGATTCAAGAGGATGGTCAACAATCGCCTGTCCTCAAACCGCCTATCTCCAAGGAGCATGTTTGTCAGGCATGTCGATGTGGGGAGGATTTGATAACGACCGAGCATACAAGCAGAATTTCTGGGGAACGTATCCAGAAGCTATCGTCTATTACGGCATTGCAGCATCTGGTACATACTATGGATGGAATAACTTCACCGAAGAAGACCTTGGATCATTCGACCTGAGCCCTTGGGCTGGCGAAACCATCGACATTCGCTTTAGATTTAGGACAGGTTTCGAAGGTTCTATTGCTGATGATAATGAATCCCAATGGACAGGACGAGATGGATTTGCCGTTGATAATCTCACAATTTGGAAACAAAATACGCAATTTATGCCAAATCCTCAAGTCCAAACCACTCCACTTTCTCTCTCAAACTTGCAACCCGGCCAAGACTATACAACATCAATTCAAGCAAGTTTGACCAATGGAACCTTGTACAGAATTTCAGCTGAACTCACGAGCAACACATGGGATGAGCAACCTGTGAATGATGATATTGTAGGTTATGTTCGACCATTCAACCTGTTTGACCCCGCGATTGAATCGATTGAAAGTTTCCGACCTGGTGGTCTTTATGCCGAAGGTGTCTTTGACATCGAAGCGGTCACCAACAACTGGGGCAACACACCAGTAGACTTCGACATAGAAGCAAAGGTCTTCTCCGCAACACCATCTGATGTATATTGTGGTACTCCTTCAGTGGTTTGTAACGAGAATTTCGAAGGAGGTTCCGCTGGATACCTCCATGAAGAGAGCCAACAACCAAAGGGTGCGATTTACAACGAAGTGTCGTGTTCAACCAAGATTTTCAACAATTACGCATACTGGTTTGGACACCCATGTGACACCTCCACAAATGGATACGAGGATGCATGGGCAAACGAGACCCTCACCATTCCAAATATCGATTTGACCACCATGAGTGGTGACTTCGTTTCGCTCAACTTCGAATATTTTGCAGACACGTTCTATACCGTAGACCAAAGTGGTAACATCAATCCTAGTGATTATGCTGCGATGATGATTGATTACGATAAAGATGGAACATCTTATAATGCACTTGTGTATGCACAATGGAACGATTACAACGAAGACGGAACCTGTCAGAACGATGACGATGGAAACGGAATCATTAACGCCTCAGAATCAATTGACTTCACCGAACTTGATTATATCGGTGATGCAGCAAATATCGATGGTTCAGGAAGTTACAATGTGTTCTTCAACACCGATGACCTTGTTCTTACACAATCGATCGATTTGACTCACTTGTACGTGCAAAACAGAACATCAACCGACCCAACTCAATGGCGAACAGAATGTATCTCCTTGTCCGGCTCAATGGTTGATGTCAACTTTGAATTCCAATCGGATGATGACGGCAGAAATGGCGTCAATGATGGATTCAAAGGTGTTGGATTTAACAACATTTCACTTCAAGAGTACACCTTCGTCGAGGATGCAACCTACATCATCTCCCGAACCAATGTTGACGCTGAAGATTCAGATGTCACACTCATTGCCTCTCACGAGTTCTTTTCCGGAGTCTACATGGTGCAAGTCGAGTCAATCTTTGACAACTCAAGCGTTGGAACTGCATGGTATGACCGACAAGAACTTTCAGAAGCAAACAACAGGGAGCGAGTTATTTTCAATGTTGAATCAGTTGATATTTCCTTAGGCAAACCTGACACACTCACATGTCTTGACGATGTGACTCTCGCTTGTGTCCTACCAATTGATGCTGCACTAACGCACTCATGGGACTTCCAGGCAACAAATGGTGTACTCGATGGAGATTATGTGTTCCACATGGACGTTCGTGACCTCTCCGATGGTAGTTTAGTCCATGCAACCACCACCGGTCAAGCAGTTTCACTCACAAGTCAACAAAAGACCGATGTGTCATTTACTCCATTCAATGGATGGATTGATGGTAAGACCTACAACATCAGTTTCTATGCTAAACTCGCTAGTGGAGCCTCCACTGGTAACGTTCGATACTTCCATGCTGGATTTGCAGACAACATCGATGTCGCAATTCTTTCAGATACATCAACTAGAACTTCTTACATCAAGGAAGACCTCGCACTTCTCGGCATGTCATACACACAATACCAAATCAATGATTGGAACACGTATTTCGACGCTGGTTGGTTCACCCACTACGACAAAATCATCATGCCATGGCAAGAACAGAATCAGGCCAAAGACACTCAATTTGGTGGTTCAGGTTACTACCAATACATCGGTGAACCTGCACGACGAACCATTCTTGAGAATTTCATGTCTGCTGGTGGAACAGTTCAGGTCCATTTGGCACCGCATGGAAGCCAGATATATGGCCTCGATCAAGGTCTACAAGGTCGATTGCCATTTGGTCTTGACGTCCAATCCAGAAACACACCTGACAAGCAAATCACCTACTCAAACATGGATTTGGCAGACCCATACCACCCATTCATGGACAATGTTGACACCGATGCTTTCGAGGGATTCGTTGTCGCCCAAGCTGTGCTCAACACCAAGTCGGTGACTTCCACCAATGTGCCGAGCGTTTGTAATGGATACATGGAGAACGGAGGTTCATTCCAGCGAATTATCCGATTTGCAGAGGACACAGCAGATACTGTTCTTGGCGTATGTAGTTACTATGCTGGTGGAATGATTGTCTCAACAATTGACGTAGCTACACACTCAGAGCGTGCAGATAGTACAACATTCCCACTCCTTGGCAATCTTTTGCAATATCAAGTTACACCTTATCCAGATGGATTCGGTGTGCTTGGTAATGGCCTTGATTTAACCATCAACGGTGTAGTTCCGAGCATTGACCCAAGTACCGGCCGGTATGCCGTTCATTACATGAAGAGCGATGCTCAGTTGACCTTTGGTTACACAACGGATGCAACCGTGTCACTTTCAACGGATTGGATCATCGACGGACCAACAAGTTGGGACGGTTCAAGTCTTGGCACTGGTGTGACCGGTCATACCTCGGAGGCTACTCCAGTCATGAGTTTCTGTGACATTGACCTCGCATCCGCAACTGGATGTGCACAAGGAGAACAGTGGGTGATTCGACTTCTCCTGCATGATGATGAAGGACACTCAAGAGAAATCTTCGTTACTGTGGAAACCAACGATGTGAAGGCTGATAGCGAAAGGCCAGAAGCAGAAGCGACCATTGACATGCGAGAAGAGTACGAAGACAACATCGAATATATCGGTACCAAGACAGTCTCAAACGCAGATTGGGATGTTCATCGAATTATTCTTGATGAAGACGGTGAAATTGTTGTTCACTTTAATGCCGGTAACTCATCTGACGCTGATGCATTAGAAGGAAATGGTATCGAGAGTTATGAATGGAAGGTTCTGTTTGACGCCCCATACGGCGACGAACAATTCGACCTTGAAGGACATACTTTCACACAAAGTGCTGCAAGCAACGGGATGTGGTCGTACAATTTCAAGAACGTGACCGTAGATTCCACAGGAACAACTGAAAATCAAATCAGAATTGAATTGGTAGTGTATGACGCTGCTGGTAAATTCAGTGATAAGTATCGAATGTACTTCGTCGTCGTTCCTGAAGGATTTGGTGATGAGGAACCTGTCGTTCAACTTGATACCTCCCTGAACACTTCGAGGGTCGATACTGACACAATTACCATTTCAGGAACTGTTCTCTCTGGAGCCGAAAATGGAGATGTATTCGTTGAAGTTGCATTCTTCGAAGAGAACTTCTCAGCCACATCTGTCAAAAAGTACGAGATGAGCCTTGAAGGTCTTTGGGCAAAATCCGACCCTAACGGTCTTGGTGACCAAGAATCCTTTGCCCTCACATTAACCCTTGACGGCAAATACTCGAACATCTCGAGAACTCAACGCATCTTCATCAAGATTTACGAAGGTGAGTTCCCAGAAGAGCGATGGGTGACCATCAAGTGGATTGAAATTAACCTCCCTGCTTGTCAAGGACTTGAAGCACCCGCTGAAGCATTGGCAGCAGGCGGCGAATTCATGCTCGTTGATGGAGAGTGTGTTTGGGAAGGTTCGTATGACTACGACCCATTGACTGGTGTGTGGACGGCTCCCGAAACCACCGGTGATAACACAGACCAAACATCGGGAATTGATGGGAAATTAATTGGAATTATTGGAGGAGTTATTTTGCTGATTCTTGTCATCACAGTGTTTGTTATGCGTGGTGGCGGTTCTGATGCTGACGCAGAAAAATTCGATGCCTTTGGTAGTGCTGGAATGTACGAAGCAGATCCGGTTGAGCAATATGTCCAAC
>JAUREO010000084.1 GCA_030827365.1 Candidatus Poseidonia sp.
AAGAACTCTTCTGCATGTTTTCTAGCCTCTTCTAATTGGCCCAAACCAACTTCAACTCCAACAAGATGGCTATGCCATATAGAATTCCACTCTGGAACTACATCAGGGTCCTCAAGATGATTCAACAAGTCCTCCTTGATTGAAATAAGATCGACTGGCTTCGTATCTGGTTGGCTGTTATACGGGAAAAAGAGAGTTGGAAAGTTATCGCACTTTTCACAAGTCTGCTTAAAGAAATTAACCTCAGTCCTGCAGACTCCACATGTCACTGTCATAAATGCACTATTTCTTCACGCTATATAAATTAGGTTCAAGCAGAGGGTTCGCAGTGGGTCAAATCATTCGCTAGCGTTAGTATGAATGGTCTCATGATGGGCCCGTCTGTATATTACCGATTACTATAATCGCCTTTGTCTTCATTAACAGATTTCATTGGAATGTGAAATCTTTATGTATCGTATTGCAATTCAAGAATTATGCCTAACTGTCTAACTGAGGGATGTAAACTATTCCCAAAAGCAGGAGCTCAATATTATAGCAAGTGCATATTTAACTTAGATTTTAATTCTACCGAGCAATACATTGAGACTCTAAAACACGAAAACGAGTCATATAGGTGGCGAGCGGCGAACTCCTTGAGGCATTCAGGAGCAGAAGCAGTACTACCGCTCATTGAATGTCTTAGAGATGAATCGAAAATTGTTCGTAAATCTGCAGCCTATTCACTTGGCATTATTCGAGACCCTCTTGCCGTTGAACCCCTTATCGGGTTGTTATTGGACGATTCGAGTAGGGTAAGAAAAGAGGCCTGTGCCTCCCTAGGAAAAATTGGAGATTATAGAGCCATTATTCCGCTAGAAAATTTGCTGGAGTCTGAAACAAAGCAGAAGAACCTGCGTACCATTCAGATTGCTTTACACAAACTCAAAGGTTGAACTCAAATTCCAACATCAGTTGTACAGTTTTGGATGAGTTTAGAGGGTATATCCTAATACCCATTACTCAGGTAATGGAAAATCAGAGGGTTTGCAGTGGGTCATGTCAGACGCTACCCTTTGATTGAGGTTCTCATGAACCCAAATTCAAACAGCTGGAAGAATTCCAATTCGTGCAAGTCCAGCCCAAATTGGGTCGAGGAAAGCGGGGAGGAATCTATGTCGTAAATAGACAGCTGCTGCGAGTGAAATTTTCTGAACGGGGTTGAGTTTGACTCTCGTGGTAAAGACGTCACCTTGTTGCTTCTCAATTTGTCTCAAAATTTTGTCATAAAAAGCAATCATTGCGGCAGGAGAATATCGCGTCCTTCGAGGAAGGAGGGGAAGCAATTGCCTTGCTTCTTCCAAATAGGTTCGAGCACGCTTTGCATAATGATGGCAATATGGTTCCCAGTGCTTATTGACCACAATTCTGCCGTCCAATTCCTCGGCAGTCATTTTATTGCGTTCAAGTTCATCAAGTGGCAAGTATATTCGATCACGTTGAATATCCTCGCCTACATCCCGAAGCACATTTGTAAGTTGCATGAAAATGCCCCATGATTCGGCGAATTTTTTGGCACGAGGGTCTTCGTACCCATAGATTTCAATGCACATTAAACCAACAACAGAGGCGACTCTGTAGCAGTAAAGATACAATTCATCAAATGTGCGGTACCTGTTGTGGTAAAGGTCATCTTCCATTCCAGTGATGAGGTCATCAAAGTGTTGTTTTGAAATGTTATATCGCTCGACAGTATCTTTGAGCGCCAAGAACACAGGGTCGGTCGAATACACTTCAGTGTAGCAGGTTGAAAGTTTCTTTCTAAAGAAAAATAATTGTGATATTTTCTTTTCATACGCTTCAGCATCGATGATAGTTGAAAGGTCTTGGAGACTTTCGAGTTGTCTTCGGTATTCAACGGCTTCAGGGTCAAGAGCACCTTTACTTCCAGGGAAGCGGTCACTCCAATCGCCGTCAGCAATGTCGTCTGCCCTGCGGCAGAATGCGTAAATGGCACACATTGCGAATCGTTGATCTTCTGGAAGGTATTTGAAAGAATGATAGAAGTTACCTGCTTCTCGCATGGTCAATTCTTCGCAATATCGGTAAGCTAATTTGTACAGTTCGTGAGGTGGGTTTTCAGACCATATGGGCGCATCAAGATGTGCAAATGGGTCAACGAGTTCATTCTTCTCTCCAACAATACCAATGAATTGAGCACCTTCCCTGATGGCTTCCATTGCAGTTACGCTCACCGCTTTGACAGCGTCTTTGGCGAGAGTCACACCAGCACGGAATCGAGAAAGCGTAGTTGGCTTTGATGGTTCAGAGGCCACCGTCGACCGTGCATTCCCTTTGAGCGGGAAGAGCAAGTCTAATGGTTTCCTGCGTTCTAACATCCCGACCGTTTTACCCTATGCGTCTTCCTTTTTGATTCCTTTCTTCACGTGGGCTTTTATTTTCCTGCAAAGACAATAACCTAAATTGACGGGTAAATGAGGTTTTTATTTTTTTGAGATTTTCTTCCATTTTCGCTTTGCATAGAAAAGCAGTCTTGCTTGTCGGAATTTACTTACTTTTGGCCGTTTGCTCCAAGTATTGTATTTTTGCTTTCGAATTGATTTGAGAATTTCTTCACCACCAAGTGTGAACATTTCAAGGTCAACGGCGAGATGTGGGTCAACCTTTCCCCACAATGCTTTACCTTTGTCGAAGAGGTTCTGGGCACGGTCGACTTCGTGTTTTAGAATTGATATCCATCGCTCATCATAGACCATATTGTTGTAATCCTCAAGAGTATAATTGTGCATTTCCATTGTTTCAAGCGGTAAATACCGACGGCCTTGGGCCAAATCTCTTCGTATATCTTGCCAGTGATTTGCGAGTTGAAGTGCCGTACATGTGGCATCGGATATCGTTCTCAATTCTTCCTCATCATGCCCGTAAACATACAAAAACAGATGTCCAACTGGGTCTGCTGAGTTAATACAATATTCTTGAAGCTCATCCCATGTCGAATACTGTAACCGTTCTTGGTCCCACATAAATGCTGTGATGAGTTTTTCATAGGGTTCAATCGGAATGTTGTATTTTTTCGAAGTGTGTGCTAATGCAATTAAAATTGGGTGTTGGGGTTGGCCTGACCAATTTCCTTCATGTGCAATACGTAAATCCTCTAGCCACGCTTGGAGTAAGCGCCTCCGTTGCTCTGGTGGAAACGGTGCATCATCGCCTAAATCGTCACCATACCTGCAGAAGGCGTATACATTCTGAATGTGTTGTCGTACCTCGATGGGCGTAAAGTGGTTGGTGATAATGAAATTTTCATAATGTGATTTTGCTATCTTCTCACAATATTTTTGGGCATCGTCAAGGTTTTGATGAAGCCCCCAGCCTGCTAATTTGACGACGTCGCCATCGAGTTTATGTTCGCCCCAATCAAATTTTTCGGACATGGTTACATTCTCCATTCGTCAATATCATCATCTTTTCGAGTTGGTGGTTCTGGCCATCCGTTCCAATTTGAATCAGGATTCCAATCGATGCCAAGGATATGGGCTGCAGCGGCACAACCTGAGCGAATTGCTCCTTCCATTGTGCTGGGCCATTTTGTTGCTGTATAGCATCCTGCTAAGGCAATTGAAGGATGTATATGATCTGGCAGCGGCCTTGAATCATATGTTCCAGGCCGGGCTGCAAAAGTAGCTTTTGGCATGCGAACTATAAGGGTCTCCACGGGCAAATTGTCCTTTGTTTCTGGAAACATTCGACTCAAAACCCTTTGCAATTCAAGCAATATTTCTTCATCATCCATCTTTAATAATGCATCAGCATGACTTACTGGCACGGAGAGCCATTGAATTCCCGGTGCTACCGCTTCTTGCAATTCATGATTTCGATTAAACACCATTTGAATGAGGGGTTCACCGAGGACTGCGGCGAAAGAAAATGTTTTAGGGGCTTTTTCTCCTCTATAGAACGCGTGAATCCCCATCAATGCAGTGTATTCAATTCGTTCAAAAATCTCCAATTTATCTTTTGATGTTGAAAGAATTGAACCTGAAGATACCAGCAGTTTTCTTGTAATGTGTGGTGGTGTTGCAAGCACTGTTTTTTTGCTATGAAATACTTTGGAATTAGTGCTGACAAGACATTCGCCTAAAGTATCAACTTCAATGCTGTTGACGGATGATGAAAGATGAACATTGACACCTGCATTTTTTAATGCCGCAAGGATTTCATTTTGGAAGATATGCGAGAGATGATGTTGAAAGCACGCCACATCGAAGGCTTCATTTGAACCAAAAATTCCTGTCTTGTAGAGCATACAACCTTGAGCCGCACTCGCTTCTTTGACATCGATATTGAGTGCTGCTAAGATGAAAAATCCCCAAAAAACATCAATTGCATCTTGAGTTTGTCCATGGTCGATGAGCCAATCGTAAAAACTGACTTCATCAAGTCCCCAAACGTCTTGCTCGGTCATTTTATCCAATTTTTTGACAACTTTCCTCA
>JAUREO010000085.1 GCA_030827365.1 Candidatus Poseidonia sp.
AAGTGAGTTTTGTTGATGATACTTTAGTTGCAGTAACAGTTCCTGAGGTAGACTGTGTGAATATTGGAAAGAAAGTTTCGTTTGTTGAAGTATCATCAGCAACCGTAGATCCAGCACCAGTTAATCCAGAACCATCACCAACAGTGACACGTTGGGTACCTGAGTTGTAACTTACAAATGTTGAGACATAATTGATGGTTGAGTCACAAGGGTCGGTTCCATGGCTTGTGTTTCGCTCATCACCGTCGTTTATACCCCCAAAATCGGTATCGGCAACGTTCCAAAGAGTACATGTGAGGTTCTCTTCCCAATTTTGAATACCATCATTGTCCGCGTCACCTGCATCTTCACGACGAGTTGGGTCAGTTTCACCAGCGTCAACCTGACCATTTCCGTTGGCATCTTCATCTCCGTCGTCAAATGCATCGTCATCGGTGTTGTTATCGCGGGGGTCGCTTGCTTGAGGAGGATTACCGTAGGCACCGTTGACTTCAACACCATCGTTGATACCATCATTATCCGTATCAGCGGACGTAGGGTCGGTGAGCAATGTCAATGCCTCGTAAGAATCGTTGAGACCGTCATTGTCTGAATCGGCATCTTGAGGGTTGGTTGAAGTGATCCCATCAACCTCTGCAGTTAAGGTGGCACAGCCACCGGGACCCACACCTTGAGAGGGATTGCATGGAGAAATGGTTTCCGTCACAAGACCATCCGGACCATTTCGGAAACAAGGAGAAGAGCCACACATGGTTGTCCAAGAAGGATTGACATATTCGTAGAGGTTGATGAGGCCATCACCATCAGGGTCACCAAATGGACCATCTGCATTGGAGGGGTTGGTGGCGTTGAGTCCATTTGCAGCCTCCCACCCATCTGGCATACCATCGCCGTCGGTATCCCATCCTGCGACATCTTCGTCTGCGATACCATCACCGTCATCATCGTCGCTTGTACAGTCTGCATCGCCGTCACCATCTGGGTCTGCACCGTCGACTGCACCGTCTTTGTCGTCATCAAATCCATTCGCACAGATGTTACCAACAGGGTCTTCATCACAGAGAATAACTGAGCCAGTTCCGTCGCTACCAGTTCCGCCACAAGCCACTTGGTTGAATTGCATAGCACCTTCTTCATTCCAGTCGTTGACTGGGACAGTCCCATTCCACCAAACACCATTGTCGAGATAGGTCGTGGTTGAGGACAAGTCCCAATTCGTAGGTTGTAGGTAAAGATACTCTTGGAGGTTTGACATGCCGTCGCCGTCAGGGTCACCGACGGCTCCATTAGCTCCAATGGTGGATAGCGGGTTCAAACCATACATCCACTCCCAGCCATCGGGAAGACCATCGTTGTCTGAATCTGGGTCGTTGGGTTGAGTGTTGATGAGGTATTCCAAACCATAGGTGAGCCCGTCACCATCAGCGTCTGAGTTTGCGGAAACTTTGAACGAAAAGATTTGCATGGAAGCAAATGAAGAGAGCAACATGAGAGCAACAAGGAAGATAGATTTCTTTGCTTCCTTGATGGAAATAGAGAGTTCAATTCCGCTCGCCGCCGCCGTTACACTGTGACTCAAAGTGTTCACCGGATTGTAGGAACGACTGATACCTCATAAGGCAAATGGTACAATGTTCATACAATAATCAATGATTACATCAAATTGAGTCGAGTTCCTCGAGCAATTCGATGTCTTCGTCATAGGTGGATTGCGTCACCACTGGAGGTAAATCTTCACCCCATTGTTTGTCAGTTCCGTGACCTTCATCCGAAAAGACTTCGCCACTTTGCGAGTCATCCAAAAGATTGTAATTGTCGCCACCCATGTTAGCATTCATTTGGCCTCGTCGGAACACGGCATAGAGTAGACAAAGGGCAAGAATTGCATAGATCACAAGTGTCTGTGGTTCGGGGTCGATCATCTCAAGGAAAATACAATCTGCACCAGCACACGTTGTTGAAAGATTAAAGAAGAATTTTTGATTGTATTCATCACCATATTGCACCTCTTTTTGCATGGGTGTCACGAGCATCTCAACCTTGACCATTCGATTGTCTTTGACGGATTCTGGGGCTACGATTTTCATGCTGAAGTCCTTGTATGAATAGGGGTCGAGTTTGAGGATGAGAAATTGAGCTGCATCTTGGTCAGAAGTAGCACGCAAGCCTGCTTCCCAGCCATCTGGTTCATTGATGGTGATGGTGACAGTGAGTTCGATGTTATTTTGGTTGGTCAATCGGAAATCGATGTTCTTTTCTTCCTGAGCAGCAAATGGAGAATTTTCTGTTTTTTGTGTCAGTTCAAGGTTGCCAATTTCAACATTTTCCATGACTTCAATCTTGAGTGGCAAATCAAAGTATCTTGCTTCATCATCCTCGACATTCTCCTCTCGAATCTGCAGGTAAATGGTGTGATTACCCGCAGGAACTTCATTTCGTAGATTAATTTCAAGTTTGAAATCAACACTTTCTTCCGGCGCTAAATTGACGATGACAAGATTCGCACCTGAATCCTTGTCTGTGATATCGTAATCCCATGATGAATAGCGAGTATCTTCCTCGATATTGCGGTCTAAATCTTTTGGATTTACGATTCTCCATGTTGTCGTGGCAGAGCCGGTGTTTTCCGAAGAGTCACTCACTCGAATTTGATAGAACACGTAGGCTCCAGGGGCTACTGGCCCAATGGCACCCAAGGTACCAGAATCACTATCTGCAATGATTTCGGCGAGAATTCCAAATGTTCTGTGCACTGTGAATCCTATTTGGGTTGTTAAATCTGGGTCTTCGCGACTGGTCACTGAAAGACGAACCAAACCAATATCTTGAGCCTCACGTTCTTCTGGAGGGTACAATTTGAGTAAAACGGTCATCACTTGTGTGGACCCAATGTCTGGCGATACAGAATAAATTCCTTCCTTAATGAGTTCCATGCCAGTATCGTTATCATAGAACTGATAATCCCATGCATCTGGAAGGTCGAGAATTCTGATTTTGAAGGAATCTGTTACAAAACCAGCATTGAAGATATTGATGAAAAACATTCCAACTTCATCTTGGTCAACATAATGGGACAAAGACTCATCATAGGCTTCTGGTCTGTTTGAATCTGCAATCTGAATCTGTTGTTCTTCGTCTTCGAAGATGGATACTCGTGGCTCGGCATTCACATCGACCTGTTCGAGTTCAAGTCGAATCGTTTGAACTCGCACTTCTTTTCGAATGCCATCGGTGTCTTCTGCATAGGCTCTTGCAGCGATGTTGAGGCCTGAGGGGACATTTGTGAGGTCGCTTTCTGGAACGGTAATTGAGAGGATTGGGCGAGTATAATCACCTCCACCACTCAATGCATAGCCCCCAGGTTTGTCCCAAACTGGGTCTGACCATGAACTCGGCAAATTGTTTGTGAGATCCATTTCTACTTCTATAGATGAAGAGGAAGATCCAATATGTTCAACCAATAATTCAACAGTCGTGGTCTGGCCAGGAGCAATGAGGACAACATCGGGCTGGTTGGAAGGTGTGGTCAGATAAATGTCATGCTCTGTGAATTCAACACCTTGATGTTTGAATTCAACCGAGTGTCCTTGTACATCCTGTATTTCGAGATAGATGTTGTATTCACCAGGTGCGATGCCTGATTCGTAAGTATATGAGAAGTTGCCCACGAGTCCATCATTGTCAAGTTTGAGGTCATCATCGGTAAATTCCTTTGAAAACACCGTGTTTGCGTTGTTCGGCGTCCACATTGAAAGAATCACATCTTCAATATCGTCTCTACCGAATGCATCACGCACATCCACTGAAAATTGCATGGTCCTATAGTCAGCCCTGTGGTTTGGGGCCCAGAGTAGATCTTCATTTTCATTCCAACCCTTGCCTGGGAGATGGACCTTTACGGATGATTTAGCAAGTGGATTGGTCATAATCTCAAGTCTTGAAAAACCACCTGAACTTTCCATTCTACCATATCCGATGTCTACAGCACAATCTGGTCCAAACGCCCCTCCTCCGCTTCCTTCACATGTTGCATCAGCATCAATGCGGATTTTGAGTTGCTTGCCACTTTGAACTTGAAAACCATTCGAGGGTAAGTCAAATTCAACTTCACGAACAGACCAATCGCACGAAGATTGGAAGGTACTTGTGCATGGTGAGTCGAGATCG
>JAUREO010000086.1 GCA_030827365.1 Candidatus Poseidonia sp.
TTCGCATCTCACACATACCGGCACACGCTGGCTGCGCGATTCCTCTACACTGGAGCAACCTTCGAGGATGTTGCACGCATTTTGGGGGACACCGTAGCGACCATTGAAGCTCATTACCATGATCTCGGGTTCTCACCTTCTTTCAGAAGGGCATGGGAAAACGCACATGCACGTTCTAAAATGAAAACAACTGAAGGGACGGCGCAACCAGAGTGGCTGGACCGGTTCAGAAAGGTTCGGACTCCAAATCAACGAAGGGACGGCCTACACGCTTCGCGGGGTACGGACTTCAAATGGGGAGCGGACGCACCAGGATTCGAACCCGGGTTTCCAGCTTAGAAGGCTAGAGTGATATCCAACTACACTATGCGTCCAGTAAACCGTCCGCAAAGGTCAGTGTTCAAGAATGTTACATCTCAAAGTGGACGGGCACATTTGATACATCGTTGTGGCGTTCGTACCGTCGTACGCTTCCAGTGGTGGCCACATGAGCGGCAGGTCCACTCCTGAATCGGCAATTGCCCCAGCACCTCTTGTCGCATGTTCCGTAGGACTTCGGACTCATCGAGGCTCGGGGCGGGGGCTAATCGATTGGTAAGTGAATCGTGCTCTTCAGAATGCAAAGTAAGGCCAGCAGCATGAAGAAATTCGTGAACAAAGGTGTGTCGAAACAAGGCACGATCAAGAGCAAGAATGGGGTGAAGTCCAATGGTGATGTCACCAGGGTCAAGGCGAAGACGTCGTCGTCGAATCAGTTCATTAGGTCCTTCATCAAATCGAGTCATACCAAGGCGGTCATCGCTTGCTTCAAGCCATTCAAGGTGGATTCTATCTTCGACCCACGGCAAGAAAATTGCGTCGACGACGCCAGATAATGCATCAAGACAGGATTGAATCACCTCGAACTCAATGGTGGGTGGTTCGGCCGGAGTAGTTGCATTTGCAAGCCGCCAATCCTCAGCCATACACCGTTCAAATGATGATGCTTGAAGAGTTTTGACCTGAAATGTTTTGCAATTCAACAGAATCCTAATTCACAATGCTTATGATTTCAACCAACTCGCAGTGAATTAGCACCAATGGGCGTGTAGATCAGTTGGAAGATCGCTACCTTGGCATGGTAGAGGCCCCGAGTTCAAATCTCGGCACGTCCACTCAATCTATCGTTTAGGTCTCATTTTAATCGAAAATTGATCAATGTTCAACCAATTTTGGAGGTTTCAAAATGGACCATAATGCAAAGGCCGCCCAGATAGCCCCCAAGACTGCAAATGGCCATTCTCCCGTCAGCGAAGCACGTATGGTGAGCAAAATTTCTCCAACGCCCATGAGCAAAAGATAAGGCAAAGAACGAGATGAAAGCATACCACGAGTTTCAGAGGCAAATGCAATGAGCACCATGAGCATGCCAACATAGGCCCCAAACATACTCGGCTCCATGGTCCTACTGTGGATGAATGGTTTTTCAAATCCATGGTCGAAATCGAAATGTTTTGAACAAAGTTTCAAATCTTCATGCCTTGAACTTGAAACATGGCACGACTCATTTTGGGCGGAGGTTGTTTTTGGTGTGTTGAGGGAGCGTACAAACGACTTAATGGCGTTACATCAGCTGTTCCCGGCTATGCTGGAGGTCACATTGTAGGCCCAACTTACGAACAAGTTTGCAGTGGTTCAACCGGTCATGCTGAGATTGTTGAGATTATCTTTGATGAGAACATCATCGACCTATCAACCCTCTTTGATGTGTTTTTCACTGTGCATGACCCGACTCAACTCAATCGTCAAGGCAACGATATCGGAACCCAATACCGTTCATGCATTATGCCACTCGATGATGAACAAAAAAAGGCCGCAATGGACGCAATCGATCGATTTTCAGCTGTGTTTTCTGATCCAATTGTGACAACGATTGAAGAGCCGACCAACTTTAGCATCGCTGAAAAATATCATCATGATTACTATGCTCGAAATCCAAATCAAGGCTACTGTGCGATGGTAGTTGGTCCTAAACTCTCAAAGGTTCGTTCGTCTTTTGCTCATTTGTATGAGTCGCATGCAGGGTGATTTGATGGCAACCACACTTGGTCATTATGTGCTCTATGTTCGGGATATTGCAGCCTCAACAGAATTCTATAGAACAATTGTTGGACTGGATATTGCAGGCGATACATTCGGTGGTAGGGCAGTTGCCCTCACAGGTGGAAGAACCCATCATGAACTTCTGCTCATCGAAGTAGGAAACGCACAGGGACCACTTCAAGGGCATCGAATTGGATTGTATCACGTGGGCTGGTGTATTGGTGATGACGACGAGCAACTGCGTGAAGCATTGCAACGATGCCAAGAAGCAAATGTGAATATCGTTGGGATGTCAGATCACGGGATTTCACACTCCCTGTACATACTTGACCCGGATGGAAATGAGATTGAGTTGTATATTGATATGCCAAGTTTTGATTGGAAGAACGACGACACTTGGCTTGAGTACCCAATTCGTCCACTTCGTCTTTGAACCACGGATGGTTCATCTTTGGTCATAGTCATCTTCAAAGGATGGCTGACCTCCCAAACATCATGGTCAATTCAATACCAAAACCGCCGACCCCCGTGAATGAACCTGTCTTAGGTTACCTCAAGGGTAGCAAAGAGCGAGCAACTCTTGAGCAGGAATTGGATAGGCAGTCATCAGAAATTCTTGAGATACCTTGCATTATCCACGGCATAGAAGTGTGGACGAACAATGTCGTTGAACAGGTGATGCCACACAACCATGGGCATGTTCTCGCACGAGTTCACCTTGCAGGACCAAAGGAAATCAAAGCAGCCATCGAATCGAACCTTGAGGCACACAAGTCATGGTCAGTGATGGCATGGCAGAGCCGTGCGGCGGTTTTTCTCAAAGCATCAGAATTACTCGCTGGACCCCGAAGGGCTGAAATCAACGCATCAACCATGCTCAATCAATCAAAAACCTGCCACCAAGCAGAAATTGATTCGGCTTGTGAGCTCATTGATTTTTGGAGATTCAATGCAGATTATATGCGCCAAATCTACGAAGATATGCAACCCCCTGTTTCACCTTCGAGCATGTGGAATTCAAGCGAAGTACGACCCTTGGAAGGTTTTGTCTTTTCAGTCACGCCGTTCAATTTCTCGTCAATCGCTGCAAATTTACCTTCTTGTGTTGCGATGATGGGCAATGTGTCTTTGTGGAAACCAAGTCGAAATTCGTATGTGTCCAATTATCGACTAATGCGACTTATGATGGACGCCGGTCTTCCTCCTGGTGTCATCAATTTCATACCAGGACGTGCTTCTGAGGTCGGCGATATCTGCCTCTCGCATCCAATGTTAGCAGGGATTCACTTTACCGGTTCAACCGCCGTGTTCCGTAATATGTGGCGTGATGTGGCAAACAATCTTGAGAACCTTCGTTCGTATCCAAGAATTGTGGGTGAAACCGGTGGTAAAGATTTCATTGTCGCCCACCCTGATTGCGACCGGCAAGCTCTCCTTGTTGCTTTGCTTCGTGGAGCTTTCGAATTCCAAGGACAAAAGTGTAGCGCAGCAAGTCGTGCATATGTCCCCCAATCGGTGTGGGATGGAATCAAAGATTCGTACATCCATGAGGTTGAGAGCCTCAAGCAAGGCGATGTTCGGGACTTCTCCAACTTCGTCTCCGCTGTCATTGACCGAAAAGCCTTCGAGTCCATCAAGGGCTATATTGACAGAGCAAAGGCAGACCCCGGTTGTACCATTGTGACTGGAGGTACTTACGATGATTCGACAGGATACTTCATCCGCCCAACCACAATATTGTGCAAAGACCCTTATTATGAGTCCATGAGCGAGGAAA
>JAUREO010000087.1 GCA_030827365.1 Candidatus Poseidonia sp.
TAATTCTGCACTCGCTAATGAGGCGACGGACTCCGAGTTGATAATCGAGGTCTGGATGCCTCCAACTTCGGTTCCTTCGTTGTTTACGAATCGCCTTTTTCCCAAACCATGTGCCATCCCAAACTTCGGCTTCAGCACCAAGATGAACGAGTTCACCTGCTTGAAAGGGCATATTGTTCGCTTCTTGGGTTGACTTTTCAAATCTATGCCTGATTTTTTGAACAACCCATGGCTCTTTTTGTGAGGGCAAGGCGAGAAGGAACTGCTTCAATAAGGAGAAGGTTATCGGATTGATGAATAAGATGACCGTTACTCTACCTATGTGTGCTGTTGATTTTTCTTCGACTCAAATGTCTGAAGAAGAACAAATGATTGCCGACAGGATTTCAGAACTTAAAGCACAACTTGGAAACCAACTTCTGATTCTAGGCCATCATTACCAACGAGATAGTATCGTTATGCACGCGGATTTCCTTGGAGATTCATTTATGCTGAGTCAAAAGGCTGCAGAATCTTCTGCTAAATACATCGTTTTCTGTGGCGTCCATTTTATGGCCGAGTCAGCAGATATTCTCACATCAGACGAACAGTTCGTCATCCTTCCGAACTTGCGAGCTGGGTGTTCAATGGCTGATATGGCCACCCTCCTCGATGTCGAAGTCGCTTGGAACGATATTCTCAACGACACTGGCCTACTCGATCCAATTTCAAAACCAGATCCTGCAAGTCTTGCTCAAAACGATGAGGCTTTTCTCGTTCCAGTCACCTACATGAATTCAAGTGCCGATTTGAAAGATTTCGTTGGAAGACACGGAGGTATCGTATGTACTTCATCGAACGCTGAGGGGGTGTTACAATGGGCTTTTGACCGTGCTGGAGCACGTGGTGCGGTGCTATTTTTTCCCGACCAACACCTTGGAAGAAATACTGGACTTGCGATGGGCGTAGGTGAAGATGCAATGCCAACTTGGACACCAGGTATTGGGTGGAGTCATCAATGTGAACAACCTCGAATTGTCCTATGGCACGGATTTTGTTCGGTTCACAAAAGATTCACACCCGCACAAATTGAAGATTTTCGCTCACGTCATCCTGACGGCATTGTTGTTGTTCACCCTGAATGTCCAAAGGAAACAGTTGAATTAGCGGATGCATATGGTTCGACACAGTACATTCGTTCTTTTGTTCAGAATTTGAAACCGGGTGCAAGCGTAGCCATCGGAACTGAAATCAACATGGTTGCAAGACTCGCAGATGAGCATCCCGACAAGCACATCGAATGCCTTGACAGTGAAATTTGTCCATGTTCGACAATGTACATGATTCATCCAGCCTACTTGATGGATGTGCTCGAACGCATTGTGGAGGGAGAAATTCCAAACCAAATCGTTGTCGACAAAGAAATCCAACACGGCTCGATGCTCGCTCTTGAAAGAATGCTCTCGGTTCCAAAATGATCAGTTGGAAGTGATGAGGCGTAAATCTTCGATTGAACGCAATTCGGCAAGATAAATTTGCTCGATGGCGTCGAACAATTCACTATCATCGTATCGTTTGAGCATTTCGAGCAACCGCCCGTAGAGTTCTGCTGCTTTGGTTTCGGTTTCAAGTGCACTTTGTAACATATCTATGTAGGAAGTGCTGTTGGAAATTGCCGTGTTGTTTCGTTCAGTGACCGGCATGCCATCCAACTTCACGATAGCCCGTCGAACAATGTCGGCATGGGCTAGTGATTCTGTTGCTTCGGTTTGAAACATCGGTGCAAATTGAATTCGGTGAATACCACGAACGATGGCAGCAAAATGTGCATACATGTTGATGGCTCGTAACTCCCAACCAAGGGCTTCGTTTAGTGTGTTAATGAGGCTCGTTGACATCTCACTCACTCTATGCAAGCTTCGAACCTAAAAAGAGGTGACGCTAAGATGGAAAAACAAAGTGTCCTACTTTCATACCTAAAAATGCCATCAGTGGACAACAAATTACAGTCACGGCGACATAGGGCAACACCTTACCCCACAATTTTTGTTCAATCATTTCAATGGTTTCAAGTGAGAAAGCGGACATGGTCGTGAATGCCCCCAAGACGCCTGTCATGAGAAATAACGCCCCCTCGGGTCCGAGCGAAGAATTGGTCATGGCCACTGCACAAATTCCGATAAGAATTGAACCGACCAAATTCACGAGCAGTGTCGCTTGAGGAAACGGCTCATTTTCCAACATTTCTGAAACGCCAAACCTCAATATGGCCCCCAAAGCCCCACCAATGGCTACGAAAACGTATGAATTCATGCGATGTTGCCAACCGAGAAGGAACTTCAAGAATGTGGCAAAAAAAGAGGAACCAATTCAATAACGGAACACTTCCAGCCTTTGCCATGCCGGAAACAATTTGGTTTGTTACAAGCAATACTGGCAAATTCGAGGAAGCCAAATTGGCTTTTTCAGATCTCAATGTTGAACTCAAGCAATTTCATCCATCTTCGTTTGAATTTATCGAGCCCCAACATCACCAACTTGAGTTCATAGCACAATCAAAATTGGAACAAGCCCAATCTTATCTCGATTCAAAAGGTGAGGTGGCAAATGTTCTGGTTGAAGATGCCGGTTTGTTCATCGATGCACTCGATGGATTTCCTGGCGTCTATTCGTCCTATGTTTTTGACACGATTGGACTTGATGGAATAGTTCGTTTGCTATCGCATTTGACAAGTGAAAATCCCAATCAATTGCGTTCATTGAGAAGTGCATCGTTTCACGCAGTTGCAATGTTAAGTCTAAACGGAACGTTATTCACAGGAATGGGGGAATGCAAAGGATATATTTCAACACAAATCAAAGGTGAACAAGGATTTGGATTTGACCCCATTTTCATTCCAAACGACATTGATATCACAGGTCAATCGCTTCTTCCTGGGCAAACAGGTATGTACAGTACTCACGGTGCTACATTTGGTGAAGTTTCATCAGAGCAAAAGAATGAATTTAGTCACCGAAAGAAAGCCATTAAGGATATCATTCAAAATATCTCAACAGGGTGAACAATAAATAAAGTCACATCCTCGGGTATCATAGATAAGGAAGGTCAACACATGGGTGCAGTTCGAAATATCATCGCTGTAGCCTTCATTGCGGTGTTTCTCTACTACCTTAGTGCTGGCCACCTTACGGACAACGACAAATGGGTCCTCATCTCAATTCTCGGTGCTTTAGCCTTCTTTTGGGTGATTCTTGGAAACCAATCTAAACCCGCTCAAGCACCTCGACCCCAACAACGAACGATTCAAACCGTCGTTGCTAAAGAGGACATCGAGGAAGAGGAAGAAGACTTACCAGCACCAATCACGAGTTCAAACGACTCTGGGCAAACTCTACGTGAACGCAAAATGGCAAAAATTGCCGCTATTGAATCCCGAGAAAACGAAGAATCACAAGACAATGAAGTCGTCGTTGAAATCGAAGAAGTCCACGTTGCTAAGGAATTTGTTGTCGAAGTCAGTCCTGAAACTTT
>JAUREO010000088.1 GCA_030827365.1 Candidatus Poseidonia sp.
AGACCGACCAACGAGATGGGATTTGCCAGGGGGCTCACTCATTGACATCATCGAGAGTCTATCCGTGATTCAATCACAAAAGCCAAGTGTGATCATCCCTTTTCATGGACCATCAATACAAGGTAAAGCCCATATCAACGAAATCATTCAACGCCACATCGATTTTTTTGAAGAATGTAAACAAAGAGAAGGACAAGTTCCAATCAGTTGGGCAAGGCCAACTGGTACTTCGCTATGGTACACACCAAGCGTCCCTTGGCCGCTACTTGAACACGAAGAAGTTCAATCAAATTTGCAATGATCATGCTTTGACAACTTGTGGTCGCATATCTTCACCGTTAAGGTAGTGGCTCGTTTGTGTCCATCCTGATTGAACATAGACATGGTCTCGTTCAACTTGCAACGATGTGATTGGTTGATGCGTCTCAAATATTTTCATGGTTTTGTTTGGTACTTTAACACCTGCTAACCAAATTGCACCTGACTGGGTTCCAATGAGTACGTTTCGAGATGATGCATTGAGCCTGGTCATGCTTCGAATGGTTTCTCCATCCAAATGAAATGAATTCAGTAGAACCAAATTTGGAATAGAGAAATGATGCACATCCCCATGTTCACAACCCACGAAGATTGATTCAATCTCGTTTTGAGGTCCTTTAACTCCAAGTAAAACTGTGGCTAATGAGTTAATTTTGATGGAATAAAGGTTGTTTGAATTATTCATCCATTCGATGGTAAAGTCGTTGTAAGCACGACATATTCCAGATGGTGAAAGAATTGTTCTTACGGGTATTCGATTGCTCATAATATGAAGGTGAGCAGAGGGGACACATTCTTTTTCATAAGAGTAAACGAAAACTGAAAGTGATTTCAGTACATGTCGTCTTCTTTGGATTCTTTCTTCCACTTGCGATAGCAGGATTTGCAAACGCGCACCCTACCTTTACGCTCTTCAAAACTTCCTTCGCCCCACATCTCCGTAGCGTTGTCGACTGAAAGTGAACGTCCACCAAAGTGCTTGTCTGCAAAATCATCGCAAGAACTCACACCACACGGTATTTCACCTTCTTTTTGACCTGATGTTGATTGTTCGTCTTCTTCTCCAGATTCTTGGCGATTTTTTCGTGCCCTTGCCTTAAATCCCATGGCTACACCTCAACGGCGGTGCTTCATCAAGATATTGGACAGGATTCTTACTCGATTTCGATTCCGAGCAGACCGAACAATTCATCGATATTTCGAAGCAAGCCACGTAGAGTTACCTCAGAAACATTGGCAATGTTACACACTTCTGATTGAGTTCTTGAACTACCTGAAATGGAGGCAGCCTTGTAG
This sequence comes from Candidatus Poseidonia sp., assembly GCA_030827365.1. GTDB lineage: Archaea > Thermoplasmatota > Poseidoniia > Poseidoniales > Poseidoniaceae > Poseidonia. The sequence continues at coordinate 1,336 of JAUREO010000088.1, forward strand.
ATAAGTGCAGCGGCTATACCTGTAGGTTTCTTGCCTTGCCAAAATTCTTCATGAGGCTCAATTGATGCCCAAAGACGATCAAGAACCAAGAGCACAGAAGGCTCAAGAGAAAGGTCTGAAACAAATTTGTCGAAATATTGGTCAGGTGACGAAATTTTGTGCATATTGAGTCTTCTAGATACTTGGCGAATCAGTCTTGAGAGGTCCTTTTCTGGGATGTCAAATGATTCAGCAATTTCGGGGATTTGTCGAGGAAGTTCTTCTTGTCGTGCTACAAGATACGTACAAGCTGCCGTGACGCCTGCAATCGACCTACCAGTCACAAAACCCTCGCTTGAGAGAAGTCGATACAATCGAGCTGCTTCTTCCTGAAGTGCCGATGGTAAACCCGAATGGTCTCGAATGAATTGGTTGGCCTTGACGAGATTTCGCTCCCTGCTCTTGCGGGTCTTTGACCTTTCATCAATGACTCTTCTTCTTCGCCAATCTCGACGGGCTCTTGAAGACATTCCGAGCCTTCCAGAAACTCCGTTGTTGAGGTCACGTACATCGATCGTAGTGTTGAGACCTTTGTCAGCGAGAGTGTATGTCATCGGTCGACCTACACGTGAACGGTCTTCCCCGCTGTCGCGGTTGGTCCATTCTGCACCAGGGTCGATGAGGTTGTCTTCAGCGACATATCCACATGAGTTGCATGTTACTTCACCACGGCTTTCGTCGAGGTTCCAGTCAAAAACACCACATTCACTGCACGGACGGGTGTGTCCGTCAATCATTCGTCTCGATGGCATTTCATGACCAAACTTCGGACGGTTCTTTTTTTCTGCATTTTCGGGCGAAACAATGTTCTTGTCAATTTTTGACATCTTTACAACTCCTTGTTGTATTGTTATTGCCCAGGGTATATAAATTGTTGGTTTTTTTGTCCATACGAAATCAGTAGCATGAATCCCAATATTGTTGATTTTTAGTCTTTTTTTGTATCAAAAAGTTAAGGAATTTTTTGAAGAATTTTTCTCACAATTTTAATCCAAATCTCATCTTTCAAAGCCATAGAGTTCAAAGACGGACTCGTATGCCTAACGTTTGAGAATCATGCCAGCTACTGTGATCCTTGGGGCTCAATGGGGAGATGAAGGAAAGGGGAAATTAGTCGATAGGCTCGCTGAATCGGCAACCTGGGTCGCACGTTTTCAAGGTGGTAACAACGCAGGACACACAGTTGTGTTAGGTGACCGAACCCTCAAATTCCATCTTCTTCCTTCAGGTATTACTCGAAAGGAATGTCATTTGGTTCTCGGTGACGGTATGGTCATCGACCCTTGGGTACTCGACAAGGAACTCAACGACTGGAACCAAAGTTCCGGTGAAGACCCACGTGGGCAGCGTCTGTTCATCAGTGAACGGGCCCACATCATTTTACCATTCCATCGATATCTCGACAGTCTTGACAAAAATATTGGAACAACTGGTCGTGGTATCGGCCCTACCTATGCTGACAAAATCAACCGCATCGGGTTGAGGTTTGGCGATATTGCTGAACGAATGTCGGATACTGCATGGATTGAACAAACTGCGGAGCGAATGAACGCTACCCTCAAAACCGCAGGAAGCAAAGACCGATATTCCGCTCAAGAATTGCGCTCAGACCTTGAGTGGATAGAAGCAGCGTACGAAGGATGTATAGCGAACACTGGCCTCATGCTCGATAATGCTCTCAAAATTGGCGAACATGTCATTCTGGAAGGTGCTCAAGCGTGTTTACTTGATAT
>JAUREO010000089.1 GCA_030827365.1 Candidatus Poseidonia sp.
ACAAGCGATTTCACAACCCCCTCCTAATGCAAAGCCGTCCACCATGGCAATGGTTGGTTTGGATAAATTCCAGAGGGCTTCCCATCCATTCATCGCAAAAATTGGACGGTCGTTACTTGTTTTATCAACGAATTCAGTGATGTCTGCGCCTGCAACGAAAGCATGGGGTTTGGGACGTTTTCCTTCCTCCGGCACAGGCGGTGCTGCACCGGTAATCACAACACAACGAATGCTGTCTTCTTGTTCGATGAATGAACAATATTCCACCAAAGCTGTCATCACATCTTGATTAAGGGCATTAAGTTTCTCTGGTCGGGAAATAGTAAGAAGTGCAAAGCAAGATGATTGGTTCACTTCGTGCATCTCAAATGCAACGGTCTCGTGATTTGGAGGCTGCATGTTTACACGCATGACCATTCGGTTCATCATGCCACCGATTTATTGAGATGAAGAAATGCGAGAAGTCAAAACCTGTTGTTCCTTCGACCCATTATGACTGAACCTTCGCTTCCATTGGTAAAAGCAAAGGATATGGCAAAGAAATACGGCGATTTTATCGCTCTGCACCCGCTCAATGTTGAAGTTCATCCAGGTGAAATTGTTGGGCTTTTAGGTCCAAATGGTGCAGGAAAATCCACCTTCATCAAATTACTCACAGGACAACTCCGACCGAGTAAAGGGCACATCGAAATTCTTGGAATTGATGCGGCAGATGACCCACAAAAAGTGAAAGCAAACATTGGAATTGTTCCTGAATCAGAATCTCCGCCATCTTTTTTGACCCCAGTTGAGTTTCTTGAATTTGTAGCCCGATTACGCGGTGTAGAACACCTTCAGCAGACCGTTGCTGAGTGGATAACTTGGTTTGGTCTCGAAGATAAACGGGATACGATGTGCAAAGACCTATCGAAGGGGCAAAGACAAAAAGTCATGCTTGCAAGTGCATTTATTCACAAACCAAAACTTCTGTTTTTGGATGAGCCTTTTGCCAATCTCGACCCCATATACCAACGTAAATGCAGAGAATGGTTGCTTGAACACGTCAAAAATGGTGGAACAATTTTTCTCTGTTCACACATTCTTGAAATGGCAGAACGCCTATGCAACAGAATGGCCATCATCAACGATGGAAAGGTTCTTGCTGCTGGCACAGTGAAAGGTATGAAACTCACACCTGAAGAAACCCTTGAGGACGTTTTTATTCGTCTCGTTGGAAAATCGATTGAAGATGTAGAGCGAAGTCAAGAAACATGTGATGATTCGGAGGAATAACCGTGTCCACTACCTACATCGAATCGAGAGATTGGTTGGAGGTTCCTGAACATCAAGAAGTGATGGCATCTCTTGGAACGGTAAGCGGTGGTCAATTGATACGCGAGCCATTACGTGGGCTCAGTGCATTTCGAGCAACATTCAAAGTCATGTTTCATGAAGAACGAAGAAAAAGTCTTGAATTTGCAAAAAAACGACACATCGTTCTTTTTCCACTCATGCTCATGTTTGTCACGACCATCGCGACGATTGGTTTACAATTTCTAGTCGGTGACTCTGCAGCACAAACAAGCGATATCGAAGCCAAGACATTCACTTGGAACGAATTGAGATTTGGCCTTCATGCACCACTCTTCATGTTTAGTCTTGGCATGGGCACATTCGCATTCATGGGACGAGATGCCATTGTGCAACGAACGGCAACCAAAAATTATCTGCTTGCCTCACCAGCTCTTCTTCCATTACCAAATTCGATTGCACATTTCGCATACTTCATCAAAGACTTGGCGTTTTATGTGATGTTGATTCTCACACCCATCATTCTTGGGATGGCGACAGGTATTCTCCTCGATGGTGTTGGCGGAGTCAACACACCGTTGATGTGGAAATCATTGCCTTGGACGTGGATTGCCATGGTGACAACCTTAGCACAGGGTCTTGCCGTTTCATTCCTCATTTCTGCCATTTGGATGCTCGGTCGACCCTTTACATTCATTGCCCCTCTTGCCGTTGTTGCCTTTGCTCTATGCATTGGCACTGGAATCATCAACACAGATTATGCGTTGTGGGGCATGTATATCCAAGAACATCAATTTCTCTTTCCTCTCTTTGTTGCTCTCGGAACTGCAATCACCATTGGCGGTGTAGCCTCATTGATGATTCGAGATGATTTTGATGTGCATGTCGTTCAAAAGGGCGATCTCCTTACGCCTGCATACAATCGATTGGGTTTCTTGGGTAAAGGAACAATTCGTTTACTCGTCGCTAAAGAATTTGTGGATTTATTCCGAAGTGGCTCCATCAAAAAGATGACTGTTTCGTATTCAATTCCTCTCCTCGTCCTCCTTGGTATGGCATGGCTCATCGATTTTGCCGAAGCTCCGATTCCTATCAATCTCTTATCTTATGCTCCATTTCTTGGGTTTTTTGGCTTCAATTTTTATTCTTGGCTTACCATTCTTGATTCACCAGATTTCATGAATGGCCTACCAATGAAGGTTCCAGATTTGATTCGAGCGAAAGTGGTGGTCTACTTCCTTGCCACTTCTTGGATATCTCTCATCTTCATCGTGCTCATGGCCTGGAGACTCGATGAATGGGTCTCGCTGCCTACGAGTGTCATCGTAATGTTTGCAAACTCGATTTACATTGTAGCACTCACCGCTTTTTTTATGGGCTTACGACCCAATAGGGCCATCTTTGATGCCTCGATTATGATTTGGTTTTGGATTGGAACCGTCCTTCCCTTACTCGGTCTTTTCTTGCTTTCATTTACTCAAGGTGATGTTTCTCTCTATGGCAATTGGTGGGAAAGGGCATCGGAAGGTGGGCTTGCGGCAACAGCACAAATGTACGACGAAACCATGGTGCAGCAAGGCTATTTGGGTATGATCGGCATCTCCGTCTTCCTGTTGTTCGCCTCGGCGTTTCTTTGGAAACTTATGGATAGACGGTGGGGCAAAGCAGAATTTTCAAATTGATTCTAACAGTTCAACTTTTGATTTTGTTCAAAGAGGTATTTTCAAAGGCTGAAAGCCACAGGGATTCTCATGGGCAAAGTCGTTGCAGTATGCGGTATGCCCGGTTCTG
>JAUREO010000008.1 GCA_030827365.1 Candidatus Poseidonia sp.
CATCTCAACCTCGTCTTCTGGCTCACATAGTTCTTCAATGTTCATGAGCACTGTCAACTCCTTTCCATCACAGGAAATCTCGCCGGGCACCCCGAAGCCAACCATCATATCTTTGATACCTTCACATTCGGTGCTGTTTTTGTATGTGTTAACAATCATAGAATTCTCCAAGCCACTTGAAGTCGTTTCCCCCGAATCCTCATCTGTTTCGGAGAGCCAACTGTTGCTAAAAATTGCCATCATCCCAAAAACGAGGCATAGTGTAGTCATTCCTGCCATGAACATTGATTTCATTTTCATATCCATCTTAACAAGCCTCTAACAACAATGTAGTGTTTATTTGAATAAATGTATTTCGACATAAACAAAGGTCCATGCACAATTTCTTCGAATTCATTGATCACGACTCCATTCAAAATACAATCAAAAATAGCGACAACATAAAAGTCATCTTCTATATAGAACTCCTTAGAGTGAGCACATGTTTGGAATTGAAGCACCCCAATCCTCATCATCAACCACCATCGACCATCGTAAACTTCAGGTGACTGGGGGTTCGACATACATCGTTAGCTTGCCCAAAAAATGGATAACCAAAAACAATCTCAAGGCATCTGACTTTGTGAACATCGAGCAGTTAAACAACGGAAACATCCAAATCACACCATACCAAACCAAGGCAAAAAAGAATGTCATCGAAATAAACACTCAAGGAAAAGACGACTCGTCCCTCTACGTATGTCTTGTTGGTGCATATCTCGCTGGTGCTGACGTCATCAAAATTTCTTCTGAAGAAAAGATATCGGTAAAACACCGAAGAACAATACGTAAATTCATTCGAGAAGCCAGAGGCATGGACTTGTCCGGTGATTATGAAAACATTTTGTACATCGCTTCCCTCATGAAACAAAACGAATTACCTCTCAAATTTTCTTTGCACAGAATGTACCTCCTCGTAACCCAAATTGTTGAGGATGCTTTGTCGGTTCTCGACGGAGAAGATCTTGATATTTTGAGCGATTTGGAAGAACGTGAACGCCAAATCGATGCCCGAAGACTCCTTATCGCTCGTCAAGTAGCGATGTCACTTCAATCATCAAGCGTTGAACGATCTCTCGGAGTTGACCATTTCCAAGGAATGGAACACGTTTCGATGGCTCGTGCCCTCGAACGCATGGGCGACCACGCCAATTCCTTTGCCAACATCATTCTACGCCAGCGCGAAAATCCCGGAAGAAATCTACTTCGAAACGATTTAATTCAAACTCCAAGACACCATCTTATGACATGGAAAAACGCACTCAAGAAAATTATTCACAACACCAATTCAAAAGACATCAGTAGCATCATAGAGGCGAAGCAAGAACTTCACATTGCCATTAAAGATTTGGAAATGTTCGAAGAAGACCTGATCGATTCAAATAAATACAACATTTCCTCGTTTCGATTTAGTGAAAAAACGAGGCGCTTGTGTGCCTACAGTATCGACTTAGCAGAAACCCTCATCAATATGCTTATGGCAAGCCGTATATCGATTTTTACCGAAGAAGGAAAATTGTTTGAGCATTAAAATCTATATTCTATATAGACTATAGGGGGCCATTGATTATATTGCTTCGAATTGGAAAGCACATGGAACCTTCAACAATGTTGTTACTCGGCCTCGCCCTTGCAGTTTGTGCTTATCTTGCTTGGAATATTGGTGCTAACGATGTAGCAAATGCGATGGGAACGAGCGTCGGCTCTCGTGCTCTAACGCTCAAACAAGCGGTTATAATCGCCGCCGTGTTTGAATTTGCAGGTGCATTTTTTGCAGGTGATGCCGTAACTGAGACGATACGAAAAGGTATTCTCACCGTCGATTTTGGTCTTGAAGAATCTGACCCCGAATTTTTCAAGGAGTTATCTCAAGAATTAGCTCTTGGTTTTGTTGCAGCGATGATGGCTGCAGCCGTTTGGCTCACTGTTGCGACGCGATTTGGCCTGCCCGTATCAACGACCCACTCCATCATTGGGGGCGTTATCGGTGTTGGCCTTATCCTTGAAGTACAACACAGCACCAGTCTTATCGATTGGGAAGTGGTTCAGAAAGTCGTTTGGTCATGGGTCGCTTCACCACTGATCGGCGGAATACTTGCTTTTGTCACATTTTCGATTGTTCGAAGTACGATTTTGAACGCCGAAAAACCCACCGAGCGAGCAAAAATCCTTGCTCCTATTCTCGCATTACCGACATTTTTTGTTTTGGGCCTCGCACTACTTTTCAAGGCACTAAAGGGCATGTTTAGTCGATTGGATGAAGCGGGCGTGCTTGATAAATCAAATTGGTTACCCGCAAAGGAAAGCGGTTCCTTCAATCCATACGCAGACAATGCTTGGTTCCCCATCAACGCACTTTTGTTTGCCCTTGGCGTTGGAATTCTTGCATCCATCATCCTGTACTTTGTCCTCCAGAAAACCGACCTCAACGAAGATAGGAAGGGTTTCAAAGGAGTCGAAAGAATATTTGTTTGGTTACAAATCATTACGGCAGCATATGTCGCCTTTGCCCACGGTGCAAACGACCGTTCCAACGCTATCGGGCCGATGGCAGCTGTATACCAAGTGCTATCAAGTGAAACCGGTATGCTGGCTGAAAAGGCTGGCATTCCGATTTGGCTCGTCCTTATCGGTTCCGCAGGTATTGCTATTGGTGTAATCACTTGGGGTTGGCGAGTGATGGAAACCATTGGTAGCAAAATTACAGATATTACACCGACTCGTGGTTTTGCCGCTGAATTCGGAGCAGCAACCACAATTCTCGTCTTCTCAATGCCATTCCTTGCTGTACCAGTCTCGACAACGCACACCCTTGTTGGTGCAGTTGTAGGCGTTGGACTTGCAGGCGGTGCTAAAGCGGTTGATTTTAGAGTGTTCGGAAAAATTGCCGCATCGTGGATCGCTTCCCTTCCAGCAGCAGCCTTTGGATCAATTGTCCTGCTCGTCCTAAGTGGTGGTGATTTCCTCACAATGGTCGTTCTCGTGACTCTTGCATTTGTTGCTGTTGCTCTCATCATGTGGAAGACCAAAGACAACGAAATCCATGTCGAAGAAGCACTTGTCGACATTGGTGGAGAAGGAGCAGTTATGCCTCTTGAAATCTTTAGAACTCATGCTATGGTTGTTGACAAAACCGTGGATTACATGCTTGAAGCAGTTGAAATCGCCATTTCAGGAAAGGGTGATTTGGAAGCAGCCATCAAAGCCACAAGCGAGGCTGAGCTGGAAGCAGACAATGTAAAATCATCATTACGCCAAGTTCTCTCTAAACCAAGCGTTCGACTCATTGCAAGCACTGAAGAGAAACTTCAAATGATTACCCGACAAGACAGAATCGCAGATTATGCTGAAAATGTCGCAGAACAATTGTCCTTCCGTCCGCTTCTCAATGACAAGGTTGCCCTTGATAATTTGAGGGAAATGGCTCAAGCGGTCAAGGCAACGGTCGAGGCATACGATGAAACTGTTCGTGCCCTCAGAGACTTTGGATTGTCCGGCGAAACACGAAAAGATGCAGTTGAAGTTCGAAACCTCATCAAACAGGTCAATCAATTGGAGCATGATGCGGATAAGATCGAAGCAAAGGCAGCCGCTCACGTCTTTTCCACAGGCGATAAAGATGCTCTCGCTGCTATGCATATGTATCGTGTCTTACAACGTCTCGACGATGTTGCTAACGCTTGTGAACGTGCAGCAAACGCCTTCTTGCCATTGATTTCAAGACAATGAAGCATCGGACTTCTCAAAAGTGCCGACATTGAGCAGACCTTACTGCAAGCCCCCGACTGTGTTTGCTGAGAAGTGATTCGATGTACAATGTCGCCCTCATAGGTTGTGGACGTTGGGGCTTGAATCATCTGCAGGTCTTACTTCAACAGGTTGACCTATCAATTGCAAATGTGTATGTCGTAGACTCGAAAGCGAAAAGCAACCCCACCATCGAGAATGTTTTCGACCACGATGAGATTGACCATGTGCTTGATCTTGTCGATATTGCTGTCATTGCAACCCCAAATGAAATGCATGTCTCGCAAGCGATCAAGTGCCTTACACGGGGCGTTCATATCCTCATCGAAAAACCACTTGCAACGACAATGGCAGAACTTGAATCGTTCCTTCAACATCTTTCCAACTCAACCTCGATGGTTCACATTGGCTACCTACTCAACAGTCATCCAGCCATAGTATCTGCCGCACAGCACCTTGAACATGAAACGATTCAGCGCTTCGAATTCATCCGACGTACGACAAGAGCAAAACCAGAGCATGCAAACGCTCTCGACTCGTTTCATGTTCACGCCCTCGCCTTATGTTTCCATCTCGGACTCGATGTCAACACCGATGGCATCACTTTCGAAACTGAAGGCGAAGTTCACATCCTGCACATGAAGTCAAAAAATGGTGGAGAAATCACCATCCGTGCTGGTTGGAATGCACTTGAAGAACAACGAACTGTGAACATTCTGACTGAACAACGACACGTTGAAATCGACTTTGGAAACCCAGGTATGCTGTTACTGAATGGGGTTTTGCAACCGATCGAAACGAACTCTGCATTGCTGGCCCAGTGGCAACAGTTCCTCGAGAAAATCCATGAAAACAAACCCCTAAACCCTCATACGATTCTTCAATACCAACAAGCCTACGATGACATTTTGAACATCGTTGCCAATCTTTAATTTCTACATATTGAAGAATTCAAAAGAGTACAGTTGAAGAAGCACTTCGGTTTCGAAAGCATCATGGGAATGTCAATGAAGACTGTTTCTCGCCTGTTTTGGCTCTCGGTCATCCTTGCCCTCGTTGCTGGTTATACCCAATCATCAGCCATGGACGGAGCAATGGTGTTTAGTGCCCTCATCCTTCTTTTTTCATTCTCTTGGTGTGTAGTTTCATGGCAGGATGTGAAGAAACATCTCGGTATGTCACAAGCCAATGTTCTTGCCGTAGGAGCCTACTGTTTGACCTCTCTTGCCTTTGGTTTTATTTCCATCGAAATATGGAGTTTTCCAGCCCTTGAAGCGTACATTGTCGGTTTCATTTTGCTCGCTACAATTTGGTGGACGATGCATGCAATGCAGCCAGCCAACGCTTGAATCTCGGATAAGGTGAAAAGCCGACAGATGTGACATTGAATTATGGCTACCTTTGGCAACCACCCTCAATTGCCAGATGTCATTGAATCACTGCTTGAGGACGATGTTCACACACTGTTCTTCAAAGCCGATTGTACGCCAAGAGCAAAGCGAGGAACGATTGGTGAACTTCGCCTCGAAGATATTGCTGGACAGGACGGAGATTCTTGGAATACCCTTCGACTTGAAAGCCTTCAAGAAGAACTCACCACCATCGTTTCGGAACATCAACACCGTAGCGATTGTTTCTTGGAAATTGACCGGAAAGGCTGCAGGGTCATTCAACTCGGTGATTTACGTATCGCATGCGCTTGGCCGCCCTTTTCAGATGCAAGAGAAATCACCATCGTTCGACCGGTTGCAAAATTGTCGCTTTCGGATTACGAACTTGATGACCAAATTCTCGAGCGTCTCTCCAATCACCACCGAGGTGTGTTTATTTGTGGGCGCCCTGGCTCTGGAAAGACAACCCTCGCTCAAGCCATCGCTGAATATCTCGATGAGGATGTGGGGGCGCTTGTCAAAACAATGGAATCCCCGCGTGACCTCCAACTCCGCGAACGAATCACACAGTACGCTCCCCTCGAGGGGGATTTAGAGAAAACCGCAGAAATTCTATTTCTTGTTCGCCCCGATTTCGTCATCTTCGACGAAGTTCGCCGAGCCAGAGATTTCGAAATTTTTGCTGATGTTCGACTCGCAGGTGTTGGTTTACTTGGTGTAACTCACGCGAACTCTGCCCTCGAAGCGATCCAACGACTGATTGGAAAAGTCGAACTTGGCCTTGTGAGCCAAGTGCTTGATACGGTACTGCATGTTGAAGCAGGACAAATACAACAGGTGCTTGAACTCAGGATGACGGTTAAACCACCAACGGGAATGCAAGAGGAATTAGCACGGCCCGTCATTGAAATCACCGAATTTCCAAGTGGAAAAATCACCCACGAAATGTTTGCTTTTGGTTCGGAAATTGCTGTCGTTCCTGTGACTGGAAAAGCAGCCAATTCTCCAATTAAGCAACTTGCTCAAGCTCAAATCACGAAAACAATTCGCCAATGGGTCGGCGTAGATTGTGCAGTTCACTTCACGAGCGATACCTCCGCAAAAATATACGTTCCACAACACATGGTTGCCACCCTGGTTGGTAAAGGAGGAAGAAATGTGAGGGAACTCCAAGAAGAACTCGGAGGCATCAACCTTGGTATAGAGCCATTGGAGGCGATGCCAGAAGGCATGGAAAGACCAAATCCGAACTGGGAAGACCCTCAAGACCGCCGTTCTTTTGAGAGTCGGGCGTGGGAACATACTCGCCAAAAAGGCAAGGGAAAACGAAAGGGCCGATAGTGAATTGAGCCATATCCATGCCCTTGAAGAAGAAGAATGCTGCCGACTTGGCATGGTCGGACAAGAACAAGGCGGTGGCCGAGGCCCAGTTTCCATCGTTCGTTCGACCACTCGCGTGACCAGTGGCCCTGAAGTCACTCAGAAACTGATTTCAGCCGCAACAGCTTTTGGCAACCTCATGGAAGGGACATTTGGCCCTCAAGGCCTCGACAAAATGTTGTACAAATCCAATGGCCAAACTGCAATTACCAACGATGGAGCAAAAATCATCGCCGAACTTCTCGTGAAACATCCAACGGCGAAAGCGTTCGTTCAACTCGCAAGTGCCCAGGAAGAGTCGTGTGGAAATGGCGTGACGACAAGTGTACTTCTCGCAAGTTCACTCCTCAAAGAAGCGGGGATGTTGCTTGAAAAGCGACTTCATCCACTCATTGTGGTTGAAGGGTATCAACAAGCATTAGCACAATGCCTTGAATGGATAGAAAACAGAAGTCAACAATCAGGCGATGAATCAAGTATCATGCATGCCCTCCTTACCACATCAATGAACGGCACAATGGCAAGTAACGACCAAGACCATTTGGCCCAACTTCTTGCAAAAGCCTTCACACACATCGAGGCGAAAGAAAACCCACGTTTTGCATATGAACACATCCGTATGGCAAAACGCCGCTCGGGAAGTATTGCAAATACGCGTTGCATTGCTGGCCTCATCATTGACCAAAACGCACAACTCGACGGCCAACCACGACGACTATCAAATGGAACAATTGCATGTTTGACCTGTCCAATAGAGTATGAAACGACATCTCGCGATGCCGAGATTCAAATTTCTTCAACTGAACAATGGTCTGCATTTGTGAATGCAAAAAAGAACATCCTACTGAAGAAAATTGAACAAATTCGTGCTTCGGGGGCACAACTCATCTTTAGCTCACAAACCATCGACACCTCAATTCTCCACACGCTCACGAATGAGGGATGCGTGTTGATGGGTAATATCGATGAGGAACTTCTAAACGATATTGCCCTTGCTTCATCGAGCGAACTTGTCGACCATCTCGATGACCTTTCACCTGCATCATGCGGCAGGTTCAATGAGTACAAGATCGAAGTCACCGAAGGAGCCGAAGGGCGACGTGAACGAGCCATCATCGACATCGGTGAAACATCAAAAATTGCAACACTCGATGTGGGTGGCGACGGTGGCGAGGCCACCGAAGAGGTGGTGCGAAATATGTACGATGCAATGAGGTCAGCTACCACCTACTTTGCTGAACCATCCTATGTGTACGGTGGCGGAGCCACGTTTATCGGAGCAGCATTGCATATTCGTCAGTGGGCAGAGCGAAACAGCACCAGAGAACGACTTGCCATCGAGGCGTTTGCCCGTTCGCTTGAACGAATACCTTCAGCCCTTGCAGGAAATGCAGGAATAGACAAACTCGATACGATTCTCGAACTTCGAGCCATCCACCGAGAAGGGAAATCCAAAACGGGAGTCGCATCCAATGGAACGCTTCAGGATATGGACGATGTCATCGAACCATTGTATACGGTACTTCACGCCATTGAATTGGCCACTGAGACCGCTTGTGGTCTTCTTCGAGTTGACCAGGTCATTTCCGCTCGTGGCGATTGACCATTGAAACAAAACGGTATCTTGAAAACGACTAACTCTTGGAACTTCCCTAACGGGTTTGTGCAATGACTACTCGTTTTTTGGGCCATCGGGCTTTACTAAGTGTGTACGATAAAGACGGCATTGTTGATTTCGCTCAGCAACTCACCATTCTTGGCTTCGAAATTGTTTCGACTGGAGGCACCTATCGCACACTTGCGGAGGCCGGCATTCCAGTGAGTAAAGTCTCCGAGGCAACCAACCATCCAGAAATTTTCGACGGCCGAGTAAAGACGCTCCATCCTGCAATTCATGGACCTCTTTTAGCACGACTTCATTTGGAGAAAGACCAAACAGAACTCCAAAAGTTAGGCTATCCCCCAATTTCTGTCGTCGCATGCAATCTCTATCCATTTGCACAAGCGTCTCGCCAGACCCCTCCACTTGACGATGATGATTTACTTGAGATGATTGACATAGGAGGTCCGACCATGGTTCGTGCTTCTGCAAAAAACCACAGACATGTGTTGATTGTGACAAATCCAAGCCGCTACGCTACTTTAGTCGATGCACTATCAACTGCAGAATCGATTGGAGCGATATCGACAACCCTGCGCCAAGAACTTGCTCTTGAAGCCTACCAACATACTGCTGAGTACGAGCACACCATCGCTGAAGAATTGCATCGCCGTTGGAATGGCGACCCAACAAGTGTTTCGGATGTAGAACAACAATCGGAGCGCTACCCCCAACTTCTCTCAAGCACACATCGTTTAGAGCACCATTTGAGGTATGGCGAAAATGCACATCAATCCGCTGCTTTGTACGCATCAAATACACCAACAACATACGATACCCTTGTTTCAGCGGTAGTTGAAGGTGGAAAAGCAATGTCGTACAACAACTACGCTGACGCGGATGCAACCCTGAGGTTGTGCCGCTCATTATCCACCGATGACTGGCCTGAAACCCCTCATGCTTGTGTCATTGTTAAACACAACAATCCTTGTGGAGCAGCCCTCGGTGCAACACAAAAAGAAGCATTTGAACTCGCGCTTGCAAGTGACCCAGAATCTGCATTTGGCTCAATAATTTGTTTTAATGAAATTGTTGAAACTGCCACTGCAGAAGCCATCGGCACACTCTTCGTTGAGGTCATGATGGCTCCTGCTTACGAACAAGAAGCAAAGGAAATACTCATGCAAAAAGGAAATCGAAGAATCCTTACCCTTCGCTCTCCAAACAATCGACTTGAACCATTGCACCGAACTCTTGTGAGAAAACCCATTGAAGGGGGCATGCTTGTTCAAACAGAAGAGCCTCCAATTCTCAAATGGGAGAACTCGAAAACGGTGACCAAGACACCTGTCACGGAAGCACAAATGGCGAGCATGAAATTTGCTGTTCGAGTGTGTGAGCAGGTCAAATCAAATGCCATTGTTATGGTTGATGGGCTTGCAACCGTCGGCATAGGACCAGGTCAAACAAGCCGCGTCGAGGCGGTGCGTATTGCAGCGAGAAGAGCGGGCGAGCGAGCTCAAGGTGCTGTGCTTGCCTCCGATGCATTCTTTCCATTCAAGGATGGAATTGAACAAGCCGCCGAGGTTGGTATCGCTGCAATTGTTCAACCTGGAGGGTCAATTAGGGACGAAGAGGTGATTGCATGTGCTGATGAACACAACATCTCAATGCTTTTTACCGGGCACAGACTTTTTCGTCATTGAACTTCTTTCTAGTAGCCCGAAAAGGCCCCGAGAGTCAATTGTTTGTCAAACGCTTCAAGCGGTGGTTGGTACATGCCAACCGACCCACCATACACCAATCAGGGCAACAATGGCAATGGTTGTTTGACCAAATCCAGGGTCTCCCGCCCTTGTTAATCCGATGATGGATGCAATAGAAACTACAGAAATCAGCCCACAAATCACAATTTTTGAATGAAGGGGAAGCGTTTTACCCGACTTGTAATAATTGAGCAAATAGACACCAAACAACCTATTCGTAAGCAACCAACGAAAGAGCGATTGGGAAGAACGACCGAAGCAGAATCCAGCTGCAACAAGCCACGAAGTGGTCGGCCAACCGGGAAGAATGATGCCAATGGCGGCGAAAACAACGAAAATCAAACCACATGAAATCCAAACAATGCGAACTATTGGATTGCTGCTCGGTTTGTGCTCTGAAAGGACTACATCAACAATTTCTTCATCGTTCAAGGCTCCGTAGTCGGTGACAGTGTGTTCGACGCCGTCATCACCCACGTCCATGCTGTTCACAACACCTCCTCCAAGCAACCTCAAAAAAACCCTCCGTCATCATGTCGAAGGTCTCTTTTACGAATTTATTCTCGCAAGGTCATGGCCAAAGAGCAAGTTGGAGGACGGGTTGCCACATTTGCGAGTCCACTTCGATGTGCAGTTTTTATCTCAGGTTCAGGAACAGGTCTCGAAGCATTGCTTCGATATCAACAACACGAATGCAATCATATCACATCCGTCGTGATCTCCAATAAGTCGGAAATTCAAGGTTTGAAATATGCAGAACAATTTGGAATCCCTTGCGTTGTTGTTCCTCATCAAGATGAACAAGGCCATCGCCTCAGTAGAGAGGTTCACGAACAACACATCATCGATCAATTGCAAAAGTATGATGTTGAACTTATCGTATTGAGTGGCTATATGCTTCTCCTCTCCCCTCATTTGATAAATCATTACGGTCCACATATCGTCAACATTCATCCATCCCTATTACCTAAATTTCCAGGGGCACACGCCCATCGAGATGTTATTGAGGCAAAAGAAACCATGTCTGGATGTACCGTGCATCTCGTCGATGAAGGCATGGATTCTGGCCAAATCTTAGGACAAATGCGAGTCCCAGTTTTTTCTAATGACACGGAATCATCGTTGTCTCAACGAGTAAAAATTGAAGAGCACCGTCTCTATCCTTCCATTATTTCAAAGATTGCGAATGGAGAAATTCATGTTGAATGGCATGAATAATTTCTTGAAATTTCTTGATGTCCTCCTGATTGTTGAAATTGTAGAAATCAATGTTTTCATCTTCGACAAGAATCGGAGGCAAGGACGATACAAATTGAGTCAAGGAACTCACCTCTGTTGTTGGCTTCCAATTTTTGGGAACAACACAAAACGTCGGCTGAATTTCTTCATGTTGAACAATCACACCTCCCATCGAGTCATGTTTGAGCATGGTTTGAAGACCTTCGATTGATAAGGTAAATGCGTCACACGGAACGCACACAAGGTCATCTTGAATCTCATTTCGAATCCATTGAAGAACACGATGCAGCCCCATGTTTTCTTGAGGGTCAACCACAACCACCCCTTCGAACAACGATTTTCGATCCTCATGCCCACATAGAATGATAACATCGTGAATTCCACATGAAAAAAAAACGGATTTTAAGCGAGTAATATTGTCAAACATCATCGATTTATCTCTCCCCATTCGTGTCGATTTACCACCAGCAAAAATGATGCCGTGCACAACAAGTCCTCAGTGCAATTGGTCCATGACATTGAGGGCGTGTTCCAATTCGTTGAGTAAACCACGAACCCTTTGCAACAATGCCATTCGCTCTCTTGAAGAACGGGCCTCGGGTAGCCACTCCAACAACCTTCGTACATCGAGTGCATCGCGTTCGATGGTCCATTTGAGAACATTCTCTAAAACAGGGTCTTCTGTAGGTAGGAATCGCTCGCTCATACCCACCCATTTGGCATGTATTCCATCAATCCTTTGGATGAAGTAGCGTATCTCGAATCCGTTCGAAAAGTTCTCCGCCATTTGGGGCATTTTTGACCAACTGGCGACAATCAAGGGGGATTGGTTGTTGTTGGGAGAGAATGAGTACTGCATATTGATGCCAGAGATGACTTTGCTCTGCCATAGCATAAAACCAATCACTTTGGGGGAAAGCATGGCCTCCACGTTTAATTTCTGATGAGACCTCCAAAACAATTTCAATCGGCTCTACATGCTGAAGTAAGTGAATAAATGCCATCCACACATTCTCTTGTAAAGCCTCTCCTGGTAGATTCGCTAAAAAATACCCTGCGAGCAAACAATCTTCTCTTCCCTTCCGTTTCCACAGGTGAGGGATAAATTTTGCAATTCTCTTTTCATGACCCTTACATTCCGTAAGGGTCCAAGATGCTATGGTTCGCAAATCATTTACTGGCACACCAAAATGGAAAGCATAATGCTTCTGCTCATCAAACACATCCATTTTTGGTTGATTACCAAAACTTGGAATCGATTTTTCATAGCATTGCTTGAAGAATTTTAGCCATTGACGCCGAGAAGAAACCTTGCTCATCGATGATGAAGCAAGCCAGTCGTCAAGGTGAGGGTTCAAACTCGTTCACCGTTATTGGAACGTTTACGAAATGTGTTGAAGAGATTTGTAACAAGTTTTGTTGAATCTTTAATGGTGGATAAAAATGTTTCAATGAGGTCATCATCGTCGTATTTTTCTTTGACAAGTTCCCTTAACTCCTTTTCAACTTCGGCATGTTCTGTTTCTGTAATCTGTAAGATTTCTCGTAAATGGGCAAGCACGCGGAATTCATCTTTCGATAACGAAGCATTGACAATCGCGATTTCAAAAATTCGAACATAGATCCTTCGTGCCTCTTGATGGTCAATGATGTTGCCCTTTTCAGAATCACGATTGTTTTGAATATCTTCGTAAATTTGAGGGGCGTCAGCCGAAGACAAATTCAAAGCACTTGCGAGTTTAATGATGAGACGCTTTTCTTCTCTCGTCAAAATTCCATCGGAAAGCATGACTTCGACAGTGGAACGGAATATTTCCAAATTCCCGATACCATTCTCCGCCATGAGTATATCTCATTACCCTCCTGTTCTTGAATGAACCGTCAAAAAAAATCGTAAAAGGTCCGCGTTTTTATCAAAGGATTCAAAAAGTCCTTTGCAGACGCACCACCATCACACTCATCCTGTTGGCCTCGGTCAACAGCCTATGCACTTTTGTGCAGTGATTAAGACCAAGAGGTTGAAAACATGAATAAAAATTTCAGAAAACAAGGAAATCAAGGAAAAGCAATGAAATACATGATTCGAGCTGACATCAAAGTCAATGGAAATGTTCAGCGAAAGGATATCATCGGAGCAATTATGGGTCAAACCGAAGGATTGCTCGGAGATGAACTCGAATTGAGAAAATTACAACGAACAGCACGAGTTGGACACGTTGATGTGGAAATAGAAGTCAAAAATGGTAAAGTTCACGGCAATATTTTCATTCCAAGCAGCATGGACAATGTTGAAACCGCAATTATCGCGTCATCTCTTGAAACAATCGACAGAATCGGGCCATGCGATGCTGTCATCACAGTTGTCGAAATTAGTGATGTTCGTGCAACAAAGAGAAACTCGGTTGTCGAGCGAGCAAAAGAACTACTTCTTCATCTCGTGAATTCAGGAGAAGCAGCGTCAAAAACTGTCGTTGAAGAAGTGCGTGCAGTACTTACAACAGGTACAGCAACATCCTATCATGGACTCACCAGCGGACCTAATGTGGAAAATTCTGACTCCCTTATTATTGTTGAAGGTCGAAATGATGTCAAAAACCTTCTCAATCACGGCATTAAAAACGCAATCAGTGCTGACGGCGCGGGCGACATCAAGCAAGAATTAATCGACCTTGCCAATGGAAAGGAAACAGTCATTTTGGCCATTGATGGAGACAGAGGTGGTCAAATGCTCTTCCTACAGTTGTTTGACATTCTTAAAATCGATTTTGTAGCCCAAGCGCCCCCTGGCCAAGAATGGGAACTTCTACCGCAGAAGACCATCACCATGTGTTTGCAAAAGAAAATTGAAGCAGACCGATTCAAGTCAGACCTTGACAAACAAATTGCAATCGACGATGAAAAGTACTCAAAGGACGATTCTTGGGCAGATGATTTTGATGATGAGTTTGCTTCCTCTGAAGCCCCACCAGAAATTCAAGAACTATTTGACAAACTTGATGAAATTGGAAAGAATAAGGCCGTATTTTTGTACAAAGATGGCTCATACTCCGATGAAGAAATTTCAGCATCAAAACTCTCTGAATCCATTGAAGAAGCCGAAGACGTTGAAGCGATTATTATCAACACCCCAATAACTGGGTCAGTGCTTGAGAAATTGAAAGATAGCTCAATCCAAACACTTGTTGGTACGAAAGAAGGAAAGGATTTCACCAACGATGGTGATGTCAAAATTTGGCTTTCAGAAGTTCATCGTTAAGTGTCAAACCTTTTTTGTTCTGCAAGATGCACAGACATTTCATGGACGACGATCCATGGGTAGATATTGGTCAGCCGACATCGGAAGACGATGGACTAGAAATATTGGAACAAGACGAAGGACCGTCTTCTGAACAAAAAGAAATAGAAATCCAACAAAACTCATCCTTTTCAGAGGAAACTCACGAGCAATGGAACCACCCTTTTGACCAAAATGATTTTGTCCAAGAATCAGCTCAAATCCTTCCGCTCAAACTCAATACTTCGAAAACGATCGCTACATATTTTCTTGCCGATTCAAAACATTTCCATCATATTCGCGTTTTCAAAGATGTCGATATCCAAACCAACATGCAAGTCCATTGGACATTATCAAGAGATGAAATTGTAGGATTCCGCCATTTTAATTCAGAACAATTACGTGCTTTTTCTCAAATGTGGTCTTTGCTTCTCGTAGCACTGATCATCACTTCGTTTTTGACCCTCTTTTCTGCGATTGAGGGGGCACTTCCCCTCATTTTGTGTCTTGTTGCTTTTGGAATACCATGGCTCATGATCCTATTTCAAATTCAATACATTGTGTTCTACGGGCCACGACGAAAGTATAGATTTATTCAGTGGATATGGAATCATGATGCATATTTGTCACGCGTGGGAATGAAATATTTCGGGTCGATGATGCAGACGTATTTGAACGAGGGAAATTTTAGTTCAGAAAAATATGATGTTGAAGCATCTCATCGGCCAAAAGTGGTTGTGAAACCACCTCGAACAAAACCTGTGAAGACCTTTGAAGCGAAACCCTCACCATTGGCCCCAGTTGTACCAACAAACGAAGGGGCTATTGAGCCCATAGCGGCAACCCATCCCCCAATCGAACCACAACCAACGCCCGCAGGAGAACAATTACCGCCATCAGTACCATTGGATGGCCCACCTATTCAACATCAATCGAATGAACCCCAACCGGGTCCACCTGTTCCGAATGAATCAGTTGCCCCATATGCGCCTCCACAACAATTGAACATGGTAACTCCTCCAATGCCTGCGAGTGCAGTATCGCCACCAGGCCCGCCAATACCTCCGCCGTTATCACCAATGCCTGGGCCACCAGCCCAGATGGTACCTATTGGACCGCCCGCACCTCCAAGCCCCCCTGCTCCTCCTGTGGCGCTAGGCCCGCCAACTCCGCCGAACATTCCAACACTTCCTCCCCCCCTTCCACCACCTCCAATGGTGATGGAGCCTGCAATCTCAACCGAAGAGCAACAAGCGTTACTTGAAGAATTAAGCTGATACGACAGCCATTCCACCTGCACTTGGCAACTTCATACTTTGGCGTAATGATGTTGCCATTTCCTCGAGTTTCTCAATATCATTGGGAAGTTTGGTCATATCGGCATCGAGTGGGACCTTAATTCCAGGCCCAGGTATTCGTTGGAGGGCAACTCCGAGGGTTCGAGCATCTTGTAAAAAGACACCAGATGCACTTGAATGTCGGTGTTCTAATCGATTTCTCATCCACCGTTGATAGCCATCGAGAGATTGAGTTAATGAATTTATGATCTTCGCTTTCCGTTCAATACTTTCCGCAGAGTCTCCTTCGGTTGGAAAGCATCTCAATGCGATTCGCAACATTCTGTCAACACGAAGGTCTCTTGGAACCAAGCCCACTTGTTTCGCCAAGTTTCTCCTTGCATAATCAAGCCCACCAACTCCTTCTCGAATAGCATCTTGTGATTTTTTCAATCCTAAGGCACCACAGAAATACCCAATCATTTGAGAAAGTTCATCGGTGTGTTTTTCTTTTTGAGGGGAGAGTTCTTTAACCGAAATAGCCACCTTTACTTCTTCGATAGGTTCTGTTTTTTCTTCAATCATTGGCTGATCTTTGGGAGGAATTAGTGCAGATTCAACACGCACTACATCTACATCGTCGATTGAGGTTTGGGTTGAATGTTCATCTTCAACAAGAGCGAGAGCTTCAAAATCTTCTGATTCAATGAAAGGCTCCATTGCTTCAAGCATTGCCTCATGAGCATCATCGAGCGTAGTTGAATCAATGGGAATCATGGTCTTTTGGGGAGAATCAAGGGGCATGAGCATTGGCAACAACGCTTTTGGAGCCCACAAATGGAGAGTAAAATGCTCATCCTCTACCTGCTTTTTTGAAAGATGTTGAATTAGCATTGGGATTTCATCGTTCAATGATTTGAGTTCAAGTGGATTTCTCAAACGTTGAGAGATATCAATTGCAAGGGCTACATCCCTGTTCCATGGAAGACGTAGCAAACGTTTTCTTAATTGATTAAAAGAATCCAACTGCTTCTGACACCCATATAGCATCGTTGCTATTTCAACTGAGTTTTCGTCCGACAGACTTGGAAATTGACTTGTATCCCAACCTTGACTTCCCAATTTTTTGATTGTTTGTTCAACATACAAAACCATTCTTTTTGACTGGCTATGTTTTGAAAGAAGATGTTTTCTTTTGGCTTGGTGTTGTGCTATAGCGCGTTCATAATCCGCTAAGGCCATCGAAGCCATTTTTGTTCGAACATCAATTTCGAGTCCCTTTGCATCTTCATCTAAGAGCGCTCTGTGGCGTTTATTTCGCTTTTCTTTCCATGCAATAAAATCTTCAACCTCGGTAAGCAATTCTGGATGAATAAAATCATATTTTAGCCGATGTAGCATTTCATCTCGTTGAGTTAAACCATCATATGAAACATCGATCTCAAGAAGAGTGTCGATAAGTGAACAAGCGTATTGCAACATTTCTTGATATTGTTTGAACTCAGATAATGCTTCGATTGAATTATCTATGAATTTTGCTTTCCATTCGCCCATTTCAATACCATATCGTTCGAATAATTCAATCATCTGGAGGCCATCAATTTCTGTTTGTTTTCGACGAAGGTCAAGCATCTCCAGATGCTCTTTGAACTCGGAATTTTTTCCTATATCCCCGATAAATTGTGAACTAAATCGTTCATGGTCTGGAAATATTTTGATGATGTTTTGCCATTGTTCGATGAGATAAATATGCAAATTATATTCATCAATCTGAACACTCATTTCTTCTTCCCATCGGCGCAGGTCTTTTGGTTTCAAAGGACTCGATGATTCAAATTCTATACCTTGACGCTGTAATGTAAATTTCAAATCGTTTGCTTGCTGAAGTTTTTCTTCTAATCCAAATAACACATCTTGGATTTGTACTCTTAATCGAGTAAGGAGTTGCACATCATTTGGTGAGTTACATCGAGACAAATCTTCAAGAAACGAGTTGTATGTTGCAAGGTCAAAATCTTTCACAGGAGTGAGAATTGATATTTTGACTCGCTCTTTTTCGTCTAAAAATTCCTGAAACTTAGCGATGGCGTCAAAACTTTCGACTAATCCCAAACCTTGAATTTTAGTAATATCTAAACCTTGATTGGCGAGGTATCGACACATATCATTGATTGATGAACGTTGTTTTTCTTCTTGGAGTTCAAGTTCTTTCAACCTCTCTTCAATGAGATGATAATTCTCGCTCGAATTGAACAAATGCCCAATGTTTTCCAAAGAGGGATAACTCGATGGGTCGAGTTGAGAGCACCGTTCCAAAATCAAAATCCACCTTTCCATATCTCTTTCGTCCATCCAATGATGAAGATGTTTGCTGAATTTAGGTTCGAATCGATATGATGTTTGCATGAATCGGTCGAGCTCATTTGACAATTCTTGTTCAAGAAGTGGATTTCTTGATTGTTCAGCAATTTCTGTAATGATTTCTTCATTGCTGTAAAAATGAAGCACGATGCAATGTAGACGAAATTGTAATGTTTTCGCTCTACCCAAGACATTCTTGAGAATATCAAATCGATGTATTCGATTTGAAGGAGTAGAAAATACAAATTCTTTGCATGCTTCGTAATCGAACTCATCACCAACGATAAGCTTGATTTCATCTTCAAGGAAAGCAAAAGCCCCCTCTTTAGAATCTTCTCCCACACAAAGGTATGATGTCTGTTAGGCTTTGAATGTGAGCATTGATTTAGACTTAGATTTGTCATTTACTCCTCCTCCGTTTTTCGTGAAATCAAAAAGGTATCAAAATGAGACGATTCGGCTCAAAAGAGCCGTGAAGCATAAAGGCAAAAAGAACAGGTCAAGTTCTATGAGTGCATTAATTATCGGTTCAGTGTTCTTTTCAGGCTGTGTCATTGGCGGTTTTGGATTGTGGATGAAAAAGGTGCAAAACTCGATTGAACATTTGGTTGAGCAGAATGTTGTATTGAAGGAATCCCAATCCTCTCATTTTCAATACCTCAACACCCTTTCATCCGATACGAAACTTCACCTAGAGGAAGTAACTTCAATCATTGCAACATATTTGGAAATTCATCCGCATGTCGATGCATCGATGAAGACACATGCATTTTTGCTTCATTACGAACACACTTCAACAATTTCTCCAAGTGTAGATGAATGTCTTACAGTACTCGACTCAGCACTTGGGCCTTGTTCGACAGATGCTGCAAATGCAAATCTGTCGGAACTTCATCAATCGTTTGTTTTGCGTTTGCTCAGTGTATTTGACCGAAATTCAATTTCAGCCGAAGGTCTACAACTCGATGGGCATCTCGCTCACAAACTCGGCGTCGCATCCATGGCCGTAAAGCGATACGATTGGGCTGAACACGCCCTTGGAATTGCCTATCGATTAAGCCCAGGTCACGAAGGCATCCTTCGTCATTTGTACGATATTTCATGTCTTCGAGGTGACGAAGATCTTCAAAGGCACTGGTTGGAATCGCTCATGAAAGTCAGCCCAGACCAGCCTGATTTGCTTCGTGCACATGCACACCTGCTCGTAGCGATGGGTGATAATGAAGCAGAACGAACCGTGCGCAGACTCGAAGCCTTGGGCGTTGATACACCCGCAGACAAATCCCTTCTTTCAGGTCTACGAGCGAGAGCCGGAGCCCGTTCCGAGGCGCTTGATGCCATTGAAAAAGCACTGGAACAAGACCCGAGTCGTGCAAACGACTGGCTCCAATATGGGCGATTACTCCAAGAAGAAGGCGAACTCTTGGCGGCCATCGAAGCAACTGAAGAATGTCTCAAAATTAATCGGCAACACGGTGAGGCTTGGGCATTACTCGCTCACATGCTTTCTGATGACTCAAAACGTCACCAAGAGGCACTCAAGGCAGCGACGCATGCAGTTGCTCTTGATGCGGGCGGGGTCGACACAATATTCTTGAAAACCGAACTTCTTGAGGTTCAAGGCGACCTTGTTGCCGCTGAAGAAAACCTCCTCAAGAACCTCAAGAAAACCCCACAAGATGGGGAACTACGTGCGAGAATCGCTGACCGATTCCTCAAGGCGCATCGTATCGAAGAAGCCCAAGAATTGGTGGATGCAACACCCTCAAATATCGACCATCCGTTGTTGCATACTGTTGAAGGACGATTGCATTTAGCGAAGGCGGACAGGTTACGAGATGGCACCGGCACGACCGATAAGCGACTTCTTCAAGATGCGAAGAAATCATTCGAAGACGCCTTGAACATTCACCGTGAACTCGGGGTGGCATGGCTTGGCTTAGGACGAACTCAACGGTTACTCAAAGACCTTGAAGTTGCAGCGGAATCACTTGATAGAGCGAGGCGATTATTGCCGGAAAATGACCAAAATGTAGCAGCAGAATCGGCCTTACTTTCACTTGATAACGGCGATATTTCGCGGGCTAGCCAATTCATTGATGCAGCGGATGTCCAAGGTCAGACTCCGATGATTTCGTATGTGCGTGGCAACATCGCAGGACGGATGGGCCAACTTGAACTTGCACATACATTTTACACACAAGCCCTTGATGATGACCCCTCTCATATCCGTGCTCGTCTCAATCGTGCCATGGTTCTCATCGCATTGAACGAAGGTCAATCAGCGGTTGACGATTGTGTACGACTTTTATCATTGGCACCTAACTTCACACTTGCAAGACTTCGAAAGGGTGAAGCACATATGCTCAATGCAGAATGGAAACTCGCGCTCAATGATTTCAAGATGGTTCTCGAAGTCTCACCACAGCATGCAGTAGCCCTCACAAAACTTGGTGCATCGTACATGGCACTTCAACGTCCTGAACGTGCAGAATCGCCGCTTAACGAAGCGCTTCGGATTGATCCAAATTATGCAGATGCGTGGCATCAGCGTGGATTGTTGTATCTCGAATGGGGTAAGAATGACAATGCCCTGTCCGACTTTGAGGCCGCAATTCGTACCCACCCAGGTCACCTTGACGCCCACCTTCACATTGCGGCATTGTATCACGAACAAGGGCAATTTGATGAAGCTGCAGTGGGTTGGAAAAATGTCTTGTTACTTGACCCAGACCATATGGTGGCGAAGACCCGTCTTGCTGAATGCGAGGCCAAATTGATGGTTTAACCCCATAGCAATCAATACAAGCAATTTTGAATTCAATCAAACTGGTTGAACCATGTCTCTTGAAGTTGGACAACAAGCCCCAAATTTCGAATTATCCAACGCCAACCCTTCGTTTGGTGAAACAATCATGACCTTTGCTAAGGTCAAAAAAGAAAATGGCACCATTATCGTCTTTGAATGCAATCATTGCCCGTATGTTGTTGCAAGCATTTCACGAATGAACGCGATGGCTGATTTTTGTGCTCACAAGAACATCGGTTTTGCTGGAATTAACTCAAACGATCCAATCGTGTACGAAAACGATTCATTTGAACACATGGTAAAAAGAGCAGAAAAAGGGATGCCATACCCATACTTACACGATGAAACCCAAGAGGTCGCCCACGCCTATGACGCTAAACGAACGCCAGAATTTTTCCTTTTTGATGCAGAGGATACACTGGTTTACCGTGGCCGAATGGATGACAATCCCAAAAATCCCCAAGAAACCACAACCTCAGAATTAATGGACGCCGTCAATGCACTATTGGAAGGAAACGAACCCGCAGTCCAATTTACAGAATCAATTGGTTGTTCGGTCAAATGGAAAGTTTGAGGAATTGTATTGTCGTCTTGCCGTCGCCAATGTGATTGGGATGAACACATGGTTTGTCGCTCATGCGGTATCGATTACTCGCCACCCAAGAAACTCCGTCCTTTTCATCTCGCATTTCCAGTCGATGACATGGAGAAGACAATCGAATTTTATTGTGAAGTGTTTGGATGTACCAAAGGCAGGTCAAAAGAAGAATCGTGCGTGTTCAATTTCTTTGGCCATCAAATCGTTGCGCATAAAGTGGATTCAATGCCAAACTATGAAACCAATGATGTGGATGGAAAACCTGTACCGGCCATGCACTTTGGTCTTGTTCTTTCGTGGAACGATTGGCACCAATTGAAGGCCAAGTTAGAATCCAACGATGTCGAGTTTTACATTCCACCTTATACACGTTATAAAGGAAAGCCAGGAGAACAAGCAACAATGTTTGTCGTCGACCCATCTGGCAATCATCTTGAGTTCAAATCGTTTAGAGATGACGGTGGAATTTTTGACTCAAAATGGTAAACTCAGTACTGTTCTAGGACCAATTCAGTGGTTGTACTAACGATGTCCGTTGGTGCAGTGAGCCACATTTTATCCAATAAGGCACGAAGTGACATCGTGTCATCAACGTGAACCAAAGCAATCAAATCAGCATCACCAGAGACCTCGTACACGATTTCAATTCCCTCCCAGCCAGATATTTCAGAACCAAATGAACCGATTTCAGCACCAGGAGCTGCTTTAATCCGTACAAGGGCTGTAAGTCCAATGCCTCCTTCTCGGATAGTGTAACGACGAATGGTTCCATCTTCTTCCATCGCTCGAATGTGTGTTCGAACTGTTCGTTCGCTCACATCGACCTTCTTTGCAAGGTCAACATATGATATTCTTCCGTTCTTTCTGAGTTCAGCAAGTATGGCCCGGTCAACACCTGTGATTCTTGGCATGCGGTAAGATGGAAACACATCCTATTTAAAACCCCGATTTCTTGTAGAAAACGTCCGAAAAATAAGAATTTAATGATGAAAATTGGTAAATTTCCGTAGTTAATAAGAACTCAAGTGCACCTTTCATCACTGCACAGCGGTCATTAAAATCAACAAAATTCGCTGAAATGATTGATTTCAAACCCAATTCAAAACAACAATCTTGGGTTTGTTTGAAATTGTCTCGCATTGTCGGTAGGACAAGGGGAGCATATGTCAGGTACAATATCGGGGCTCGATGGCAGAATGGTTCTTGACAGTAGAGGCATACCCACCATCGAAGTGGACTGTTATGTCGATGGTGTATTGCTTGGTAGGGCTATGGTGCCATCTGGAGCATCAACTGGTGCATATGAAGCACTGGAATTAAGAGATGGTGTGTCGGATGAATATTTTGGTAAAGGCGTGGATAATGCTATTGCAAATATCAATGAGCGCATCGAAGAACACCTTGTTGGTCTTCCAGTTGATGAACAACGACTTATCGATGAAGTAATGATCGAACTTGATGGTACCCCGAACAAATCCGAACTCGGTGCTAATGCGATTCTTGGAGTTTCACTCTCATGTTTACATGCAGGTGCAGCCTTCCATCAACTGCCATTGTGGAAGTATGTTGGTGGCGTATCAGGAGGGTTGATGCCGGTTCCAATGCTCAACATTCTCAACGGTGGAGCTCACGCACATTCGAATGTAGACATCCAAGAATTCATGATTATGCCTCACGGATTCGATTCATTCCCCGAAGCCCTTAGGGCAGGCGTAGAGACATATCACGCCCTCAAATCTGAGTTGAAAAAAGACGGCATCCTTGGGGGTATTGGTGACGAAGGGGGGTTTGCACCGAATTTGGATGCCAACGAAGACGGTCTCAAATACATGGTAAGGGCCATTGAATCTGCAGGCTATTCAATAGATGAAATCGGCATTGCCCTCGATGTGGCAGCGACTGAATTTCATAACGATGGAATCTACAAATTCGATGGCAAAGATTGTTCCAGCCAAGATATGGCCGACATCTATGGCTCATGGCTTGACCAATACCCAATCGTGTCGATTGAAGATGGTTTTAGCGAAGATGATTGGCAAGGTTGGGCAGCGTTCACAAGAACCTATGGTAAACGAGTTCAAGCGGTGGGCGACGACCTTTTCGTGACCCAATCTGAGCGGTTAGCCCAAGGTATCGAAATTCAAGCCGCCAATGCAATGCTCGTCAAGGTTAACCAAGTCGGTACCGTCACTGAAACACTTGAGGCTATGGATTTAGCAACATCACATGGTTTCCGAAATGTGATTTCGCATCGTAGTGGTGAGACTGAAGATGTGACTATCGCTGACCTCGCAGTTGGAACTCGTGCTGGTCAAATCAAAACAGGTGCGCCAGCACGTTCTGACCGGGTTGCAAAATACAACCAACTCCTTCGAATTTCTGAAGATGTTCATGAATTTCGTTCCCCATTTCATTGAAGTCGATAACCCAAAGAACACAGGAGTAGATCAGATGACAACTTCATCCTTGGATGAATATTTTGAAGGGTTGCAACGTCGAAAAAAAGTCATGATTGCGTTGCGCGAGATACTCAATTCAAATGGTTTGACCGAGGCAAAAAAATGGAACAAACCATGTTATACTTTTGATGGAAAAAACATTGCTATGCTGTATGATTTCAAGGACCATTGCGGTCTTGGATTTTTCAAAGGCGTATTGCTCAAAGACCACGAAAACGTTCTTCAAATTCCGGGAGAATTTTCAAGGCAAAGCCGCTACTTCAAATTCGATGAACTAACAGAAGTTGAATCTCAAATTGATTTAATCATTGATTTTATTCAACAGGCCATTGAGGTTGAGAAATCAGGTGCAGAAATTCCTCAACACGAAACGGACGAGATTGAATTCCCGTCAATTCTTCTTCAGATGTTTCATGAAAACCAATCATTGCAACAATCGTTTGAACAACTCACAAAAGGAAGGCAGCGCGGATATTTAATCCATTTCACCTCAACAAAGAACGAAATGATTGCACGTGGTCGAATCGAAAAATGTACTGAAAGAATTATGCAAGGCAAAGGTTTACATGATTGCATCTGTGGATTCTCAAACCGATTTCCACGTTGTGATGGTTCGCATAAGTATCATTTAACCGATGAATAAAGATGATGTCTGCGAATAAATTCCACGACGCAATCATCCACAACATGAGGAACATCGTTGAGGTTTAACCATTCCAAGACAAAATCATCTGCTGCACCCGGTTGCAACCAGATGAACGGAAACGGTTTATTCAACAAACGTGCCTCAAATGACCTGAGTTGGGCCATTGTTTGCTGCGGAGACAAGAAAAACACAACAACGGATACTGAAGTTGGTTCAATAGTCGAAACGATGTTGTTTGAAAGAATATTTCCTTTATCATTTGGATGGACAGGAATCAAAGTCCAACCTCGTCCGTTTAAGTCATGGAACAAACGATGTGCAGGTTTTTGCTCGTTTAGTCCAGCACCTAAAATGGCTAAGGTTTTGGTATGTTCAAGCATGTTCCGCAATCCAAGATGTGGTTCACGCAACACAATTCTACGAACCTCCATTTCTTTTTCAATAGATGTATAGACTCATCGGCTTTGAACACGAGTATAAAAATAAGTCAAACGATGAATTATCATGTCTCAACACGTTCTTATCGTTGGTGGAAGCAGTGATATCGGCCTTCGCGTGGCTGAAAATTTGCTGCATAAAGGTCACAGCGTAACCATTTTTGCCCGAGATGAATCAAGATTAGAGCACATCAAAACCCGAGGAGCCACTATTGTCTTAGGTGATGCAAGAGAGACCGATGACTTTGCTCGCCTCCTCGAACACATCGGGGATGCAGTTGTTGATGGCGTTGTGCATTGTGTTGGTTCGATCGTTCTCCGTCCTCCGCATGCGATGAAAAAAACAGATTTTACTGAAGTCATTGAAACAAATCTCACAACCGCCTTTCTGACCTTGTCGATGATTGGTAAAAAAATGTTGAAGGCCGGCCATGGAAGAATGGTGTACATTTCGAGTGTGGCTGGTAGTTATGGTCTTACAAATCATGAAGCAATCTCTGCTGCGAAAGGCGGATTAGAAGCCATGGTGCGTTCAGCTGCATCCACTTATGCTCAACGCGGAATTCGAGTCAATGCTGTTGCTCCAGGCCTAACAAAGACCCGACTTTCTGAGCCACTTCGTCGTTCTGAGGCGGTTCAAGAAGCGTCCATTTCACTGATTCCAACCAAGGCCATGAACGAAATTTCTGATGTTTCTTCAACCATTGAATGGCTACTACTCGACGCCCCAGATACGCTGACTGGCGAAATCATTCATATCGACGGTGGTATGTCAAAGGTAAGAGGCTGAGTAATGAAAGTAGCAATTGTAGGGGCTGGCCTCGCTGGACTTGCCACAGCTCTTGCTTTTGAGCAGGCTGGTTATGAAGTTCACATCTTTGAATCTTCAAACGACATAGGTGGGCGGATGAAGACTATAATGGATGATAGCCACCCTATCGATGTTGGTTTTCACGTCCTTCACACTGCATATCCTTCGGTTCATAGATGGCTTGACCTGGCCAAACTTCGGCCAAAACCAATGGCAAAATGCTCGTTATTTTTTGACAAATCAAATCAAACAACCGAGCGACTTGGTGATGGCCTAGCCTCACCCTCTCATCTTCTCCCAACGCTTCGAGCAATTGGTTTTGGAGATAGTTTACGATTGCTACGATGGCGTCTTTCGACTCGAAAGAACAATCTCGACAAGAGAAAAGATGAGGTACAACATTCGATTAATAAACTCCTGTCCTCACAAGGATTCTCGAAAAAAACTGAACGTTACTTACGCATATTATTTACTGGAATTACACTTGACCCCGATCTCTCAGATAATGCCGGCTTTGCTCATTTTACATGGTCTGCAATGTCACACGGCTCAATGGTGCTTTTGAAAGATGGAATTCAATCCATTCCTCAACAACTTAGAGAGCGACTCAACCACACAACGATTCATTTTAACGAACCAATTCTTCGAATTGAAGAAACGGCGCTGTTCACTCAATCTCAAACATTTGTTGCCGACATGGTGATTCTTGCAACACCTCAACACATCTCTCATTCTTTCTTCCAAGGCACGCCAGTTCGAGGTTCAATGCGAACAACCAAAATGTTCTGCTTCCTTTCGAACGCAGCACCTTACACCCTTCCTGCCCTCATGCTATCGTCAACATGGCAAAAAAATCAACGTTCAATTTTGCATGTGAATATCCCCACACTTTTGCACCCCCGGTCTGATGGAAAACAAATGATTTGTGCAACCGTTATTGGTGAAGATACAAAACATTGCGATGAACATTCGGTTCAATCCGAACTCGTTGAGTGGTTTGGAGATGAGGCTAAACAATGGGATTTTTTGCGTATGACAGAAGTTGTGGATGCTCTACCTTCTTCACAACCAGAAAAAATAGCATTAAATCCAAGTAAAAATGTGTATGTCGTTGGCGACCATTGTATTCATGGCTCAGTTCAGGGAACGCTTGAAAGTGTTGAACGATGCCTCGAAGCCGTTGGGATACCGTTGCCGAGGTGATGAGATGGGATGGGAAAAAGCAATTGAATCAAGAAAAATAAAACCAGGAAAAAAGAAAATGGTTTCTGTGAAGAAACACCTCATTTTGATTGGACGAAATGCCGACACTACGCTTTTTGCTACCGAAGCACTATGTCGCCACATGCGATGGCCGTTGGCATGGGGTGCAAAAGTGGAAGATGGATGCATAAGGTGCCCATTGCATCAAACGACTCACTCCATAGAAGACGGCTCGCTCAAAGAGTGGTCGCCTTTTCCTCTGTTTCCCCCATACGGGAAACTTGTGGGCAAATTATCAAGGCAGAAAGACCTCAAAATTTTCGAAGTCAAAGAGGATGAAAATTCCATTTTTATTCTAATATAAAGGCATCCCCGATATTATATTCATATAGAGCAGCACCTCATTTTTTAAAATCCGAAGAATGACGGGAACCCGTTGCGATTAAGTATGAAGAATGCTACGGATTTTTGGAATTAGGTGTACTACATGTCGAAAAAATCAACTTCAATCGGACTCATAATGATAATGTTGCTCTCAAGCCTTTCAGGTTTACTAATCGCTACGACTTCTGTGGTAGCGAGTACAGTGGTCATCACCGATGCTATCCACGTAACCAATGGAGGGGCATCCTCGGATACCCAAACCGCAGTTGCAGCAGATAGCGAAGGAAACGTTCACCTCGTGTGGGCACGAAACAATCAGCATCTGTATTACACCATGCTTTCTCCTCGAGGAGAAGTGCTTATCGACGCAACACAAATCACCAATTCCGGTCTTCACAAAGTTGCACACCCAGACATGGTCATTGATGAAAACGACAGAATCCACATCGTATGGGCTGACAAAATTGGCCAACATTCCATCATGTACACCGCACTTTCACCCTGGGCCGCACCGATGGACGGTTCAGCAAGTGACGATGGTACCATCACCTCAATCGACGATACCATCATTTCTCGTCGGGCACAAAACCGAGACTGGCCAGCCATCGATGTTGACAGTCAAGGCAACATACACATCGTTTGGCAAGATGAATTTGATGACTTAAACAGATTTTTCAACCAACCGCAAATCTACTACACCATGATTACACCAGACATTAATTCAGGTGCAATTTTAACCCTCTTTGATGATACACTCCTTACACCTATTATCGGTCACAAAGGGCACCCAGATATCGTCATCGATGCAAATGACTACGTTCAAATCGCATGGGATGACACACGTGGTGGTAAAGTCGAACTTGTTTTCGTGGTCGATACTTCTGGTTCCATGTACTCAGAATGGGCTGATGTTTGTACCGTTATTTACGGTGGAAACTTCGCTTCTGGTGGTTACTTCCAAGGCCTCAAGCCTATGCTCGCACAGGCGAACATGACCGTGTTTGAAACAATTTACGGTCTTGGAAATACTCTTCCTGGTGCTGCAAGCTCCGGAAACTGTCAAGCTTACTACAAGAACGGACAAGGCCCACGAACAACACCACTTGACGATAATGACGATTCTGGTGGACTCCGAAAACTCCCTCAAACCATCTACAACGGAAACACCTATTCGGGGTATTCTGGTGAAGATTGGGGTCCGGGCTCCAACTGGGCATGTCTATCTTGGAAAGACGCTGCAGGAAACGTTCCGGGAAACCCACCAAGTACCGATGATCACAAGTGGAACCCGAATGCAACAAAGATTGTTATTCCAGTATCCGATGAAGGTCCAAAAGATGGTGACCCAGCCCAACAGGCTGATGATATCTCCGCAATTCAAGAAGCTCACGACAACTGTATCCTTGCAGGTGTTATTCCAGTCGGTCTTTACGGCCAATCCTATGGTGGAGCAGGAAACGTACAATCTCACTTCCTCGATTTGGTTAAGTGTCCAAATGGCGTTGTCTCCACTGGTGGACGAAACTGCCCTGGATCAACCCTTGCCAGCACCGATGCTGGCGGTACAGCATATGAATTCCCATCAGGAACTGGAGGTGCTAACTCAATGGCACTTCTCGTTGAAGCGATGGTGTATATTTCCACAAACAACTCTCGTGAGATTTACATGACAGTTCTCGACCCGTACGCTAAGATGAACAACGACCCAACATGGACACCAGGTGCACCAGGTCACCTCTCAAGCGGCGGTACATACACTGAAGATACCGGTGCAGGCGCCGATGGCCACCTCGTTGTTGTCAATGATACACGTATCACTATTGATGACGCATATTCCTTCCACCCTTCCATTGGCGTGGACATGCAAGGTAACACCCACATCGCTTGGATGGATGGCAGAGACTATGGATTTGAAAAAGAAGTCAATTACGAAACATACTACACCAAACTCCGACTTCAAGGTGCAGGTGCTTGGGATGGAGCCGATCAAGGGCTTTCAACGTACGCTATCAAGAAAATTGATGACACACCAATATCAACCGTTGAAGGAAAGAATGGCCTACCTCCAGGTAGAGCATACGGTGGTAACTCAGTGTTCCCATCACTCTTGACCGACGACCAGAACAACATCCACATTGCATGGGTTGATTCAGGAAATGCATCTGCAGACGAAGAGATTCTCTATGTTCGCCTCAACGCCACCGACTTGACCGGTCCTGGCCTTACCGCTCTTGACCCATGGGAAGCAATCCCAGTAACAAAGTGGCAATCCAACAAACTCGGTCCTAACTCAGGACGACAGCCAAGTATTGGTATGCCACCTGCATTTGCGAACGATCTTGGAAGTGGTGCTCACATCGCTTGGTCCGATACAAATAAGTGTAGTTCTGAGAACAACAACAACCGATTTACTATTTGTTATTCACACGTCCTTACTGGACAAGTCGATGTAGCCTTTGACCTTGGCGAGACATTCTATCACGTCATTGAGCCTGGTGAGCAAACCATCTACAACCTCACGATGAACAACTCTACGCCTGGTCCTAAGGACCTCGTTGCCGATACTTACATGCTCAACATTTCTGGTGTTCCTCAAAACTGGACAGCAACACTTTACTTCTCCAACAACCACACAGCCATCTTTGATGATACACCAATCTTCCTTGAAGGTGGAGAAGACATTCGATTCTACATGAGAGTTCGTGCACCGTCGATTTACCAAGCCAACGGAGATGAATTAGCCAATATTGTTGTGACGGCCAAATCAACAAAGGACCCTGCAATTCAAAATGAACTGAATACGCTCACGTTGATGGACGTTGTGCACGGCATCAATTTGGATACTTCGCACAGCATGGTCGATGTTGAACAAGGCGATCAGGCGATTTTCTCCATTACCATTACCAACACAGGAAACGTACATGACGCATTCGTATTTTGGGACCCTGCAACGCTTGAAGGGCAACAGGAATGGTTGCTTCCATTTGGTTGGCAAGTTCAATTCCCAATTCGAGTTGAGCTTGACCCAGGTCAATCAGTAGTCAAAAACCTCATTGTTAGCGTTCCAACATCCGAAGACCCCGGAGCTTTCGTTCTCTATGTGAAAGGATGGTCTGAGGGCGAACCTATCAAATCGGTTGAGAAAGGAACATACGATGTTCTTGAATTGGGCGTCTTCGTTTCGATTCGTTCAACTGGAAACATTGTATTCAATATCGATGACCAGACTGAACAGGTACTTCCTGCTACGATGATTGAATTGACAAGACCAGCAAGTCAACAAAACTCCTGTGCAACATACAAGATTGATGTCACCAAGAACTTTGATTCAGGCAACCTTGTGTTCACAACACCGGGTGCTCCAGAAACACGTCCTGATGGCATTGCGCTCGAAGCTTGGCGACAAGAGCAATGGACTGTTGATATTGAATTCGATGTCGATCATCCAAGTCCGACCTTGGGCGTCCCACTACCGTGGACTATCCCAGGTGGCGAAGAATTCGTCATGAACGAAGTCAGAGTGAATGTTTGTGCACCAATGAACGCAACAGCAGGACTTGGACCAGCGATCACTCTGAAGGCTCATCTTGAAGGATATCCACGAATTTCAGCATCTAAGATTCTTTCAACATCCGTGGTTCACGTGTTTGACTTGGATGCTGGAATTGACCCAGAGGTTGGAACAAACATCAACGTCAATCCAGGTGAAAAAATTACACTCCCAATCTCAGTGAAGAACGATGGAAACGGCCCTGACCGATTTGACTTCCGTCTTGCTCGCGTTACTGATGCTTTCGGCGTCGATGTGATTTGGGATGTCGACATCCCTCGTGCCTCATTGATGGAACTTTCAGCGGGAACATACCAAGAGTTTGATGTTCTGATGAACGTTCCTAATCAAGTGAAGGCTGGCGAATACACCGTTGTTTTGCAAGCATTTTCCGAAGAACCGTACCCAGATGCAAGCGGTAGGGAAACACGGCTACGTGATACCATTGAACTCAAGGTAACGGTCAACGAATTCCATGATATGCAAATTTCAATGGACTCAAGTATTGACAATCCAGTGAAAACCTCCGCACCAGGAAAGATTGTGTCCTTTACACTCAATGTGACCAACAACGGAAACGTGCCAGATGTACCAACTTTGAACAACCACTCAGCAACGGTCACAGGAGACGACCTCATTTGGAATACGATGCCAGGTATGTTCACTTTGACAGACTGGTATGTTGTTTGGAAGATTGTCAAACAAACAGGAACTGACGCAACAGAAGTTCAAGAGTGTGTTGAAGTGGAAGCAACAGCATCGGCATTCCCCGAAGACCAATGTGTCAAAATGAAGGTTGCAGGCGAGTGGGAATACCGATTGCCAGAAATGGCACCTTACGAAACCATTTCAGTGGTCGCAGAGGTGCACATCGCTCCATCAGCTGCATTGAACACTCGACAAATTGGTCTCAAAGTTGTCTCGATGTATGGAGATATGGATAACGACGGTGACCATGATGACTCTCCGGAGTGGGATGGAGAAAATCTCGACACCAACGAATTCATTGTAACCCTTAGACTCAGAGCACCAAACCTCGTCGTTCGGGATGTTCGCGTTTCTACCACATCTAGTGAAGTGGACTCAACCATCCCAATTGGTATTACCCTTGTGAACAATGGGAACGTCCATGCAACAGACATCGAAATTGTGCTTTGTGAATATGATGATGAGAACGACCCAGAAATCATTCGAGAATTGAGAAAGAATGGATGTGAAGAAGACCGAGTCGTCATGCGACAAGTCGTTGGTGCCCTTCTTGCACCTGATGCTTCAGAAGACGAAAAAGAAGTCGAATTGTATCTTCTTTATCCTGTCACTGCAGGTAGCAAAGGTATCTATGTTGTCGTTGACCCACAAAATCTCATTGTTGAATCCGATGAAGGAGATAACGTTGTGGCTATTGAAGATCCTCTTGAATCGTCCAGTCCGTTCCTCGATGTCGCTTCTGAAGTTGTGTCGAAGACCGCACTGCCTTTCATTGTCATCATTCTGACACTTGCTCTCTTGGGTGTGGTGTATCTCGTAGGACGAAGTCGACGAGATGAAGTCAACAAGCGTATTGCTGAGCAATCATCTCTCATTTCAGTCCTTGGTGACGAAAACTGAGACGAACAATATCAGTAATAGACGCATTGCTATTGGTCCCAGTCAATGATGACAGGTGCATGGTCCGAGATATCAAGGCCACCTTGTCTTAGAATTGAACAGGCGTTGATTCGATTGATTGCAGATGGCTGGCAGAGAATGTAATCTATTCTCCACCCTCTATTCTTTGCACGCGCTTGGCCCCGATTTGACCACCAAGAGTATTCCTTGTGACCTGCACCATGTATGTGGCGAAACACATCACACCATCCATCCTCGAGCAGTTTCGACATCCACAATCGCTCATGTGGAAGAAATCCAGATGTCTTTGAGTTCCCACCCGGGTTCCAAATATCATCTTCAGTGTGAGCGATGTTGAGGTCACCACACACAAAAACAGGTTTGTCATGTTCGAGGAAAGGTCTGAGAAACGAGCGCCAATGGTCCATCCATTCTTCTTTGTAGAGTTGCCGTTCCTCATTATTTGAGCCACTGGGCAAGTATGTATTGATACACACACAATTCTCGTGTTCAGTCACAAGAATTCTCCCTTCACTATCATTCGGATCGATTGAAGAAGCCATGCCCCATCGCATAATTGAAAATTGATTCTTTGAAAGTGTAGCGACCCCAGAGTATCCCTTTTTTTCTGCTGGATGCAGATGAACGTGATACCCTTCTGGCCATGTCCAATCCGAAGGTAATTGTTCTTCCAAGGTCCGTGTTTCTTGCAAGAGAATGATGTCAGCATCAACATCTGAAAAATAACTGTCAATCCCTTTTTTTATCGCTGCTCGAAGTCCGTTGACATTCCATGTCATAATACGCATGATTCGGGGATATGGTGAAGGTGAATAAAAGTTCAACACGGCATCTTCGACGCTACTCTTCTACCTGATTCGATAGCGGCATCGGATAAAATATAATCCGAAGCTAGGTAATCGCCAGCGAGATACACATGATGCTCAGCAAACATATCTTCAGTATTTTCACTCATTGACCAAATTGGAATCGAGGTTTGTTTGCGGATATGCACAATATGTTGGCTCCATCCCGCCACACGTGCATTGAGAAAAGCAGATAATTCATCAAGCCCATCTTCTTTCGATGTACGACATAATTTTACAGCAGATAGAATAGAACCAGGGTGAACAATACGTGGTTGTATTTTTGAAAGATGATAGACAAATTGTTGATGCTCCACATCAACAATCGCATGTAAATTCTCCATGGGGTTTGAAGATAAAGCTACATCAATTGTTGAAGCAAATTGTTGATGTATTGGTTTGAGTGAGCCAATATCCATTGTATTGAGAAGTTTTTTTGTCGCCTTTACACCACATGCAAGAACAACAGCATCCGCCTCAATCTTTCGACCATCCTCGAGTACAACACGATTCGATGCGATTGATGTAACCTTACAATTCGACTCCACATAAACCCCAATTTCATCGAGGGCATTTGCGAATCGCCCTATGATGCCCGCCCAACCTTCTGCGGTCACAAGTACTTTTGAATTTGCAATTGCTTTAACTCTTGAAGCAGCATCATTCGATTCCATTCCGTACATCGCGAGTAAACGAAGGCATTGGACTGCCTCATGGGTTTCGTCCATGCTTCGAATAGCCTTTCTAAAGTTCACAAGGTCAATGAATGAATGAGGTCGTAATGGCCCTTTTGTGGTTTGAATATGTTCAACCCTCAAGGGTTTTGTAAGTAACCTTACCCGACTTAATTTTTTCACGAGGCGGTGTGTTGGTCCATGTTTCAAGAGAAGATGAGGGCCAAACCCAAACGAAATTCTGTCAACAAGTTCAGAGGTTCCCCGCCCTCCAATACGTTGCTTAGCTTCCAAAATGACAACATGGTGTTGGGATGCAGAAAGGTGAAGGGCTGCCGATAGTCCACTGAAGCCAGAACCGATGACAACGATTTTGGCCATGATTTTCGCTTGATGAACCAATTGAAAACATTGTTGTATTAGGAAATTGTACTCTGCACATAGGAGGTCGAGAAGTTGTCGAGTGAAGAGCTTCGCATACCTCACGACCGAGGGCATATATTGTGGACAAGTGAAGGCGGTCCCGAACGTATACTCCTCGCAAGTTTTGACAGGTGGACGACTTCAATCCTTGGCGATGATGGGATTACAGACCTCATTATGGCCGAAGGACCAACAATGGAGGCAAAAATTATTACTAAACAAAATGGAATCATTGCTGGATGCGCAGCAGTTGATTACATGCTCCAAATTTGGTGCCCAGATATCCAAGTGACTTGGCAAGCGAATGATGGAAAATCAATACAATCAGGAGACACACTTGCGGGACTAAAAGGAAGTGCAAAATCGCTTCTTCTGATGGAACGATCGATACTTAATATTCTTGGCCAATTGTCTGGCATTGCAACAGAAACGAATCGATGGGCAAAAATTGCTCCTAAACAAATTGCTTGCACAAGAAAAACAGTATGGGGCATTCTTGACAAGTGGGCGGTCCATGTTGGCGGAGGATTGACGCATCGACTAAACAAGAGCGATGCTCGAATGATAAAAGAAAACGACTTGGCAGCCATGGAAAGCGAAGGTCATAACCACGCAGAACGTCTTTCTTCATATCTGTCAAAAGTTCAAGATGGGGAATATGGTGCCTTTCTTGAAGTAGAAGTAAGAACTCCAAAAGAGGCTATGATTGCTGCAGGTATGTGGAAATCACTTGGTAAAGAGGATAAACTTGTGATTATGCTCGACAATATGTCACCAAAAGAATGCAAAGAAATTGCCGAGGAAATGGAACAATATGACCTTCGCCAGCATGTTGTCCTCGAGGCAAGTGGGGGAATTACATTCGAACAATTATCAGATTGGAAAGAATGTACTTTAGATGTATTAAGCACGAGTGCTTTGAACCGAGGAACCCAACCCCTTGATATTACGATGCTTTTTGATGAATAAATGGTGATTTTTTGTCCCAACATGTAGCAGACCCCTCCCATCCTCGTTACGCATCGTTATTGCAACGTCAAAAAATGGAGCGAGCAATGTCTCTTGGTATGTTAGCCGACAGTGCTCTTATTGCTCATGGTCGAGGTGAAGCGTTTGATTATCTCCTCGGCGAACAAACCCATCCATTTGCTACCGAAGCAATACACCAAGCAATTGCCGCATTGAAAAAAGGAGAACGACCAGTGCTCTGTGTTAATGGAAACACCGTCGCTCTTGCTGGACGAGAAATGCTTGAATTAGCATCACGCCTTTCGTGTCCTATCGAAATTAACATTTTTTATCGAACCGATGCAAGAATCCAAGCCTTACAAAATGAATTGAATGAATTGAATCAAGCCTACGATTTTCGAGTTGAGATATTAGGTGCCATGCCAGATGCAGAAATTTCAGGCTTAAGGGGCCCAAGAGCGAAATGTGAGTCAAGGGGGATTTACTCCTCCGACGTTGTCTTTGTTCCACTTGAGGATGGTGATCGATGTGAGGCACTTGTAGCAATGGGAAAAACGGTCATTGTGGTTGACCTTAATCCGTTATCTCGTAGTGCTTCTAAGGCATCAATAACAATCGTCAATGAATTGTCTCGAACAATTCAAACTATCAATCAAATTCTTTCAAATCATCAACCTACAGAACTGAATCCTCAATATTCAAATGAGGACATATTACATCGTGCACTTCAAGCCATTCGGGAAGGAATTCGGTGAAATCAAAATTTTTCGTCCAAGATATCAGCTAGGCGTGTTGCAATCGAAGTACCAACTTGACTGCAAGAAGCAAAACCCCCAATATCGTAAGTGAGTTCTTTTCCATCTTTGAGATGCGAAGCAACACTCTGGTCGATGCATTGTGCTACCTCAAGCAAATCTCCATCGGAATGCTTGCGACCGAGGTATTCCATCATCATTTGAATCGAATTGATGGATGCAATTGGGTTGACTTTGTTTTGGCCAGCATGTTTTGGAGAAGAGCCGTGAACTGGTTCAAAGAAGGCATGATGGTCACCAATATTGCCAGATGCAGCCATGCCCATTCCCC
This sequence comes from Candidatus Poseidonia sp., assembly GCA_030827365.1. Lineage (GTDB taxonomy): Archaea > Thermoplasmatota > Poseidoniia > Poseidoniales > Poseidoniaceae > Poseidonia. Next base: position 36,598 of record JAUREO010000008.1, read on the forward strand.
CTTGAAGAACAGCTCCGAGGTCAGTTGCAATATCTCCAAACATGTTCGAGGTCACCACGACATCGTAATGTTCTGGATTTCGTGTGAGCCATTGTGTAAATGCGTCGATGTATCCATAATCCGCTTCTGTATCTGGATAATCTGCTGAGACTTCATCGAAGACCCTTCGAAACAATTGACAACCCCTTGTCACATTTGATTTGTCAATGCAAGTAACCCTTCGAACCCCGTCTGCAGGTGCCCCATTTCTTGTTTCTGCAATTTCAAAACCCATTCGAATCAGCCGAGATGAACCTTTTCGGGATATAGGTCGTGCATCATAGGCGACTTCACCTTCAAGTCCAGGAAATTCCATTGGCGGGGGCTCATACTCTTCTCGTCCAAGTGCCCTGTCAGCACTTCTTCGAAGTAGGGCATGATACAATCCTTCCGTATTTTCACGAAGGATGGTCATATCGACCATACCTGGTTTCCAAACTTGAGTAAACTCACCGTGAATTTTGTGACGTACACCTTCGTATAACTTGATTGGACGAACATTTGCATACAAATCAAGACCACTACGTAAGCCGAGAATCACAGAACCTCCAGCCAAATCACCATTTGGCAATCGTACACCAGGTGCACCGATAGCGCCGAGGAAAATTGCATCAGCTTCGTTTTTACAAAAATCAAATGAACCTTCTTCCCACTCTTTTCCAGTTTCTTTGTAGTATTGTCCACCACAAGGAATGACGGTTTGTTCAAATCCAGCATTGGTATGTTGCTCAATGGTTTGGAGAATTTTCTGAGCCTCGACCGCGACCTCTCTACCGGTTCCGTCACCTGGAAGAATTGCAACACGGTAGTCGCTCATAGTTTCTGCCAAAAGAAACCCATACATGAACAAAACCCTCAACAAATGTGGTGGCTTTTCCGAACAAAAACCCCCTTGTTTCCTGTGGAACTCTCGTATTTCGACGTGAGAAGCAGGTCTTCTCATTTCCAATTGAAAAAAAGAGGTCCTACGTTGGGGGAGGCTTGATAGGCTGTCAATCCGCAGAGGAAAGTATGTCCGAGCACAAAAGTCACGAGAACAAATCTGGGATAAAGATTGGCGATTTGCCAGAAGAAATCCAACAACTTAACGACATCATGCTCGGCATACAACCCGATTGGAATTTTATGGATTGGTTGGCAGAAAAAGCATTGATGGAAATGGAGTTAATCGAGTGTGATTTGGAGCGGGAGCGCCTCCACGCAGAACAACGACTTCACAGAATTCAAGACATTGCGCGGCGATTTCCGAATGACATTGACGAAGAGGACCCCTATCAAAAAAATCTGTTTGATTGTTTTGATGTAGAACAATCCAGTTCTTTTTCACATTTATCCGATAGAGCGCAAGCACCAGAAGAATTGAATGCAGACACTGCGTTTGTCAACATGTTTGTCGATGTAAACCCAGACACTAATTTTGATGACCCACTTCTTGCAATTTCGTGCCAAATCATCTTGATGGGTGTCGAAAAGTGTGTTGCGAAAGGCCAACCTTATGCAACCATTGAAACCATCATTACGCAAGCGAAAAACCACAATTTGACAGCGGAAGAAACCGATGAAGCACTTGATTTTTTGATTTCATCAGACCAAATCATTGAAATTGATGATGATTGTTTCATTCTCAACGACTTTGAGGATGAAAAGTCTTGACAAATTTAGTTTTGAAAATTCAAATTTGAGTTGGTCTAGGTGGCGAAAAAAGAGCATGCACAACGAGTATTAGATGCACTTAAAACCTCAAAACGCCTCAAAGTACGCTCTTTCGTTGTCTCAATCGTTTTGTTGTTGATGGGAGTCATCGCATTTTTTCAAGAGTTCAACCTCACGCTCATTCTTGGTGTTGAACTTTTGCTTTTCGTTTTCCTCTCGTTCAGCATCGATCGTCAACGTCAATTAGTTGAATACAACATTGATTTAGGCTTCAAGAAATTAGGATGGTCAAAACCTGAAAAAATGGATGAAGAAATGATCAGAAACCTAAAGAAAATAGTTGGCGTTGAAGAAAAATGAAACAAAACATCGTTCATTTACTCAATGCAAAACCATCTCCATTCCATTCGGTTTATTTTTGGTCGTTTCATTTACCGATGGCTGTTGCTATTGTTTCATTGTTTTTCTTTCAACTCTTCTTCATCCAAGTTGTTCATGCTGCGATGATGATTTTGGTTCAAGTCACCACGATGCTGCTTCAATTTTCTTTTTGGAATAAGAGTGAGCTCCTGAGAAAAATGGAATTAGAAAAATTGTTACTAAAAATGGATGCGAGCTGGGATGTTGTTCGAGAAATGGCCAGTACGGAAGAAGAAGTCGATGCATTGTATCAGGCATACACCAAAGTGCATTTTCAATCACCCGAATCCATAGCACCATTGTTGCAAAGAGCAAAGGATGAAAAAGGGCCATCATGGGGAAAAGAAGAGAGTCCTCTCTTAGCAAATACAAAAAGACGAGATGCAATTGCAACATCATCGATTTATGACGGACTTGATGGACCGCTTCAAAGAGGAGAAAAAATCGTCGAAGAAGCGAATCAAAAGTATGCAGAAGAGGCACAGGTGCGATGGGAAAAGGCTGAGAAAAATGACCCGGATTTGATTGAGGCCGGGGTCGAACGACTTGGCGATTTACTTCAAACAGATTGGTTTGAGAAAAATGCAGAAAAAGGGGCGGTATCGAGACTTATGAAGAACAAGCAGCCCGAGATGCCCGAATAGAGAAGAAACCATAGTCTTTGGAAAACTCCCATACGCTATGGAAGTGCGAGCTATCTTAGTCACGGGGGGACTTGGTACTCGCCTGCTTCCCTTCACGGCTTACACTCAAAAATCCCTTCTCCCAATTTTTGATCGCCCAGTCTTGGATTATTGTTTGGCAACTATTCGTGCTGCTGGAATTGATAAAATTACAATTATATCAAACAAATTCATCGACCAAATTGCTCACCACATCGGTTCCGGTATCCCTGGTGAGCAAATTCAATATGTCATTGAATCCAATCCGCAAGGTGTTTTACCTGCCATATCTTTAGCAAGATCTCATCATCAAGATTGCCGAATGCTCGTCTATTTTTCTGACAATATCACGACTGAGAATCTGAAAGACGAAGTTGAAAGATTTACACACGCTGTTGACCCTCCTGGATGCGTCATGCTCGGACGCAAAGAAGTGAACCCAGAGGCCTTTGGTGTAGCAGTGTTTGACGGGGAGACATTGGTTGATGTCGTCGAAAAACCACAACATCCTCCATCAAACATAGCGATTGGGGGAATTTATCTTTACGATGAAACATTTTGGTCAAAATTTGATCACGTGATGTCAAAAGAACCTAAGAACAACTCGATATCTGATATTAATCGAATCTACATCAAAGAATCAAAAGCAAAATTGCTTTCAATCGGAACTGATACATGGCTGGATTGTGGTTCTCCAGATTCCTTATTGAAGGCAGCAAATCTTGCCAAAGAGGGAAAACTACGCCCAAACTCTCAAAACAAATGAGGAACGAATATGAACATAGGAATCATTGGTGCAGGGATGGTTGGAGGGACGATTGAAGCATGTTTTTCTTCAACTCATACGTTGTTTGTTCACGACCCCAAACGAGGAACTGAACTCGCCGAAATACTTCCTCATGTCGATTGTGTTTACATTTCAGTGCCTACACCTTCTGGCCCAACGGGTGAATGTGACACCTCATTGGTTGAGCAAACTCTCGAATGTCTTCCAACGGGGATGACTGCGATTATCAAGAGTACAGTTATTCCAGGAACAACCCAGCGATTTCACGATCAATTTCCGAATTTGAAAATTGCGTACTCACCGGAATTTTTGGTAGAGAGAAATCGAATTGATGATTTTTCAAATCAAGATTTTTTGGTGGTTGGAACTCATCATGCTGAGGTGGCACAACTTGTTTTTGAACATCATGTCCAAGCAGGGGTCATGCGAAACGAACAACTTTTCCATGTCACACCAACAGAGGCTGAATTGGTTAAATACACAAAAAATACATTTAACGCCCTGAAAGTAATTTTTGCGAATCAAATTTATGACTTATGTCAAAAATTAGAAGCGGATTATCAAGTGATTAAGAAAATAATTACAACAAATCATCCACAGAAAATTGGTGAACAGCATCTTGAACCTATGTTCGGAGCAAACAGAGGATTTGGAGGCAAATGTTTGCCAAAGGATACACTCGCCTTATCAAAATTAGCCGAATCACTTGGTGTCAAATATCATCTTCTTGATGCTTTACAAATCGATAATGAGTTTCTTAGAAAGATTTCAACTGGGCTGCCAAGTATGATTGATACGAATGATGATTAAGATGTCTAAACATACATCTTCTCTTTTCAAAAAAGGTTCACTTCAAAGATTTGGTATTGCTGGAGGATTCAACACATTGATTTTCTTGGTGCTGATGGAAGTTTTTTATTTCATGTTCCCCGAATCATTTGCAGCAATCATTTGGGCAACATCATGGATTATCTCGAGTTTCTTGGCTCATTTTGTCCATCGCTATTTTACCTTTGAAACAGATGAGCCAATGAAGAAAACCATCCCGCTTGTGGCATTATTGTATTTTTCGGGCATGTTAGGCTCGACTTGGACGTACATGTTCTTCCTTGGTGCTTTGAGCATTCATATTCGTTACATTGCCCTTGGTAACGTTTTACTTTGGGGGGCAATCACTTGGATAAGTATGCGAATATTCATTTTCAAACATACCCATGCGGTCAAGTCGCATAGGATTCTAGCAGTTGAAGAGGTATAATCTCAAGCGCCCGTTCATTTGTTGCTTCCAAGTCGACTGGGCAAGCTGAACCTTGTTGGACAGCAGCTAACCATGTGGCTGCACAAACACACCAAGAATCTCCTGGCTTGAGGCCGGGAAAATTAAACTGAGGCATTGGCGTAATCAAATCATTACCTTGACTCCTAGCAAATTCCAGAAAAGTTTCTGTCACAATACAACAGACAGTATGTGAACCACGGTCTGAAATGTCGGTGTTGCATCGACCATCTCTATACCAGCCTGTGAGCGGTTTGCATGAACACTCTGCAATGACTTCTCCAAGCACATTTTTTTGTTGCACATCCACCTTCAAATGCTCCGCCCTTTTGAATTTGTGGAAAAAATCAACTTGAACTTCCATTCATTTTTTCTTAAAAAATCTAAATTTCTTATCATTCTTCTCACCATACAACATACGATCCAATTTTCCCTTTTTCTCAAGATGAAGTAAATCATCAAACCCCCCAATTCGTTCACCATTGATGATGATTTGAGGGACGGTTTTCGCATTGTTGGTTTGTTGTTGAAAATAGGCTTGAACCGCAGGGTCGTCTGATAATCGATGCTCTTCGAAATGAATTTTTTTCGAATAAAAAAATTGCTTAGATTGAGTACAAGCATGACAACCACGTCGTGTCCAAATATCTACTTGAACCCCATCTTTGCCCATGTCTTCGGGACGTGATTCTACAGTTTGAATATAGTGTACAATTGGTGAAAACCTCCGCTGAGTTCTTGAAGCAGAAAGTACCGCGCATATCCATGCTACCTGACACAGTACACAAACTCCCACGAGAAGAGAGATTTGCCTATGCGAAATTATTAGCATTCGTGGCTCGTATTGATAATGAATTAACGGTTGATGAAATGGCAATGTTTGAACAGAGATTGGGAACTGCACTACTCTCACCAAATCAAAGAGACATGATTCGTGCCGCGCTTAAGAACCCACCTTCCTTGGAAGAATGTTTAGATGATTTACACGGCGAAGCGGGTAAACTTGCGCTCCGAGATGCTGTGCTCATGGCAGCAGCGGATGGCAATGTCGATGAAGATGAGCGGGATGTTCTTGAAGAAATTTCAGAACATCTTGGGTTGAAAGAAGAAGCCGTTGACCTCCTCCTCGCATGGACTGTAAAAGGATACAATTGGATGAAAGAAGGATATGAAATTCTTAATTCGCTCGAGGAGTGAACATGTTTCCTGACCCCGTGGGGTCGTTCCCGCTCAATGAACGTCTCACGTATGCCCATGTACTTGTCCATATCGCCGCAGTTGACGGAACACTTGTACGTGAAGAGGTCCAAGCCATTGAGGGTTATATGGGAAAATATCTCATCCCTCCAGAGCAAAGGGAGGAGATTCGGTTAGGTTTTGAAAGCCCGAAACCACTCGGCGAACTCCTCACGAATTTGTCACATGACCTCCTCTATTTTATCCTCCGAGATGCAATAATTGTTGCTTCAATTGATGGGGAATATGATCAAAGCGAAATCGATTGCATTCGTGCGATTTCGGACAAAATTGGGCTGTCCAATGAGGGACTTTCTGCGGCCTTTGATTGGGTAAAATCAGGATGGAAATGGAATAGTGAATATAAAAATCTTATCTCAAAAAATGACCCAAAATGAACCTTTTACGAAGGGCTACATTCAAACCATAAAAGCCATCCGCTCGGTTTGGTGGGGGAGTTTTGCAGAACGGAGTAAGTGGTTGGTACGCTAGATTAGACAGATGTTTAGATGACAGGAAAAAGCAAATTGAAATTTGGTTAGATACTTGGGAAAAATCACTTCGAACATTCCAACCAATTGCTGCTTTACTTCCAGAAGATTGGCCAACATTGCCTGCAAATCTTCTCACAGATCCTGGTCATGTTCTCGACCATTTACTCGCTCGACATGATGCAGAATCCGATGGGCGTTCTCCAAGGGGGGCTCATCCAACACCCCCTCGTTTAGCCGATGCAATCATAGCATCTGAATTACGTGAACCCTTAGTCCACCCTAAGAAACCAGTACAACAAAATAATTTCTTGATGTCAAATCTTCCTCCAGGATTTCGACAACATGTCAAGAATCTTAACCTTCCACCTTCTGCACAAGAGGAAGGTACAGTCGATAATGAAGATGAACAATCAAGAGTTGATTCAAACCGCCGAACTGTGAGCGGGATTCCACTCCCCGTGGCCGATACAGCAGCAGGAGGAGGTTTGTTTCACGCCCGACTCATGCGCCGACACGCGGAAATACACGAAGACAGTGCACCCGAAATTCGCAAACAAGATACAAGGAAATTTTTCGAACACATTCAACTTCTCGACATTGACCCTCTTGCCGTTGAAAGCACAAAACGACGTTTACTCCTCGAAGCGATACGCTTGGAACTGGTAAGTTTTGGTGCTGAACAACCAAATAAAATTTCACGAAACGAAATGGAAACATTACTCGATGCAGGCGTCAAAGAAGGAGACACACTTCAAGATGATTGGCCATGGGAAACCGAGCCACAATTGGCACTTACAAATCCTCCGTGGCTGCGAATAAAAGATAGATTCAGAGGCCAAGACGATGGCAGTAAACTGAGAAAAGAATTGGGTGACCAACTTCGAGCCATCGTTGATGATGATAAACCACGATTTTCGACCATGAGGGGCAATGTCAATTTGTACAGGCTCTTCATCGAACGAAGTCTTCAGATTTTGGAGAAGGGCGGACGACTTCGACTCATCGCCCCAGACAGTCTCCTTCGAGAGCAATCTTCCCACCCACTTCGAGAACTTCTCGTTAAGGAACATGCTTGGAATGATGTTTGGTGCATTGAAGAGGCAAATCTTCTCTTCCCTGGAATGACACAGGGCGTTGTTGTTCTTGGAATCGATGCAAAAGAGACACCCGTCCCCCTTATTCTCCGAGGACCAATAACTAGGGCCGATTTAAGAAAAGAAGGCGACGGACTCTCATCAAGAGTCCCATCATTTGAAATGGAAGAAATTCGATGGAAAAAATGGGCAAGAGAAACTTGGGCAGTACCCCGACTTCCTCGAGATCGAATTGAAAGAAAATATACACTTGAAGTTCTCGACAAACTCGCAACAAGGGCACGCTTGAGCGATGACCACCATGTTCTCACAACCAATGGTCAACATGTACGAGTGCGCGTTGGGGAAGTTGACCAAACATCCAATTCCAAAAACATTGAGACATGGGTCAAGGGAAGAGAAAGCCATCCATTTATTCGTGGCGTCCACTTCCACGAGGATGACAAAGGGCAGGTGTTCATTCGTCATCCCGCCTTCAGAACCGATATTCCATCAAGAGCGAGCGAACGTCAATTGGCTATGTGGATTGGTGAACAACCAACCCATCAAGGACCACGTTTGGCATGTCAAGCCATTGTGAATGCACACCAAGAACGTAGACTACGATGGGCCGTCATCCCCGCAAACTGCGTTCTGGGAAATAGTGTCAACCACATCGAACTTCACAAAGATATTGAAAAGAGACTCACCGATGAACATGGGAATTTGCACAACGCCTTATCTTGGCTTTGCAAACACCTTAATGATAATGACCTCGACGAGTGGGCAAGAGCATGGGCTGCAAATAACAATGTCAACAATTACGAATTAGAGACATTACCTCTTGATTTGAATGGAGAATTGATGAAAACTGATTCACTATAAGGAATAAATTCATACTCCCTTTTCCGCATTATAGTTTCTAAATACCGGCAAAAGTCCATATTTTTAAATGGTTAAACAAAGTGGGATAAATCGTCATTAAAAAGAGACAGTGATTTTGTATGGGAATTCATCCAAAAATTGGCATTACGGGTTTGCCCAGAAGTGGTAAATCCGCAGTGATGGAACGAGTTCTCGAAATGCTTCTTGAAGAACGAACAAGAGAAATTGAAATGAGATCTGGCTCGATGGAAAAACCAATTATCGGAGGAATTCAAACCGAACCACTCATTGAAAATGGCGAGCGACTTGGTTACAAGATGATCGATATTGTGACCAAAGAAGAAGGCATCGTTGCTCATCGCGATATCGATTCAAGATTGCGAGTATTGGGCTATGGTTTAGACCTTGAGGCACTTAATCAGATTGCAATACCTGCGATTTCGTATGCACATGAAAAGTGTGAAGTGTTGGTGATAGATGAAATAGGAAAGTTTTCAGTCGAATCCGAAGAATTTGTGAACGCAGTTCGTGAAGCACTTGAGGTCGATATGCCTACTCTATTAACTCTCCACAAAAAGAGTCGTCATCCATTGTTGCAAGATATCCGCCGCCGAGACGATGGCCGAATCCTCGAAGTTACGCCAGTAAATCGTGCTTTGTTGCCATATAAAATCCATAAATTGATGCGAGAAACCTATTGATGTCCATAAACCAATGGCTTGATGTCCTCAACCCGAATCGGAGTTTATGCACGCACCGCACAAAGCCGCCTCGTATTTATTCGGGGGCCTTGGTGTTGGCCTACTTCTCTCAACCGGTTTCGCCCTTCAACAAGGCCGAATGTCACTCTCTACATTGAGTCCTGGCCATGTTATCCTCGGTGTAGGGCTCGTTTCATTGCTCTTATCCTATTTGACACTCATAGGTAAAGGCCCACTTGCTAACTCATTTCCAAACGAATCATTGGAACAATTGTCCGAACGCTTACATTCTGAATTCCACCAAGAAGAAAAATACGAACGTGTAAGTAATGCATGGGCAGAACTTGAGGCAAATGTTCTTTCGACAGAACTGGGCGATTCAGAGGAATAAATGTAAATTTTCTATCGGTGAATTCTTGAAGCATAAGGCAGTGCACAGATTAGGTGAGCAGATGAGTGATGTACCTGAAGGATTATACTACACAAAAGAGCATGAGTGGATTCGAGTTGAAGGTGGCATCGCCACTTTGGGGATTACCGACCATGCACAAGAGATGCTCACGGACATTGTGTACATTGAACTCCCTGTAGCTGGCGATGTTGTTGAGGACATGGGCGAATTTGCTATTGTGGAATCTGTAAAATCAGCGTCACCAATCTTCGCTCCTCTCGCTGGAACCATTACCGAAGTGAATGATGCACTTGATGACGCTCCAGAACTTATGAACACAGACCCGTATGGTGATGGTTGGATTGTCAAAATTGAATTAGCCAATCCAGACCAAGTTGCTACACTTATGGATGCAGCAGCTTACAGAGCAGAAATTGGCGAGTGATTATGTCAGACTCCTTCCATTGGAGTCTTTATGTCGACGGTTCTTGTTTAGAGAACAACAATGTGACTGCAGAGACCCCTGCTGCTTGGGGGGTTGTTGTTGTTGTTGGTGACACAGGTTTAGGAAAAGGAGTCGGTGAAATCCATGAAGAATTTTCAGGCATGGTCGTCACCGGCGCAGGAGACGACGACTTCATCGGCGCTGAAGTAGGCTCAAATAACACAGCCGAGTTATCCGCTTTCGCACATGCTCTTCGGTGGCTTCTCATCGAAGGCGGTAAAGAATCTGCCTTGATTCGAACAGACTCCCAATACGCTGGAAATCTTGCGTCAGGAACATGGAAACCATCGGCCAATATCCAACTTGTACGATATGTTCAGCAACTCTGGAATGAAGTGAGTGAGTTAAGACCACTTGAGTGGCAACATGTTCGAGCTCATCGTGGACATCGATGGAATGAGCGTGCTGACCACATTGCGAGTCGTAAGGCTGCGGGAGACCTCCCCGAACCTCTCAGTTTTTGGAAGCCAGGCCAACGTTAGTCGATACGCTTCCTTAGCCAATCACGCAATACATCTTTGTATTCAGAACGGTTTAATCCGTGATCGATTTGAGATTTAAGCCAAGAAAACGGCAAGCCAGAATCGTACCACTCCATTCCATGAAAAATAAAACCATTCAAACGACCCTCATTCATCCAGTGTTTTTGGAGTTCAATTGTTTGCAATTCTCCACACATCTCGTATGAATATTGATGCAATAATGTCAACGTGTCAGACGTGAAAATATATCTGCCACACAAAGCAAATTGGGATGGTGCATCCATTGGTTTTGGTTTTTCAACGATTGAAGTAATTTTGTTGTCTTCAATCTTAGCAATCCCATAATGAGAAGTTTCTTCCCGAGCCACCTCAATTAATCCAACAGTTGGTTGATTGGTTTGCAAAAATTCGTTGACAAGTTGTTTGCTCGCGGTTGAGGCTTCAAAACGATTCAAAGGCTCGTGCTTGTCTAGGATGATGTTGTCGCCGAGCAACACCAAACACGGACCGTCGATATGCGGAAGTGCATGCATCAATGCTTCTCCGAATCCCTTGGGTTCGGGTTGAATATGAAATTGAATATCGACCCCGTTTGCCAAATCAAATAAATCTTCATGCAAATCTTGTCTGTAATGTTTCAAATGTTGTACTTCAAGAATGGATTGTAGGTTTTTATTTGGAGATGTGATGATGTGAAGTTGAGTAATTCCCGCATTTTTTGCCTCAAGAATAAGATGAACAATAGCTGGAACATCGACAAGTGGCAACATTTCTTTGGCAACATATGCACTTGCTGGAAACATCCTTGACCCTACCCCTCCGGCAACGATGATGCCATGAGAAACGCCCGTCATGACCTTCTCACGAATGAATAGGCTTTCAAATATAGGCTCTTTCAGATTCTCAATGAGGGCAAAAAGGGAGGTTCCAACACTTGCCATATTTGGGGTGGCAAGTTTGATTTTTTCGTTCTCAGAAATTGAAATTGGCGGCCCTTGGGATTCACCCTCTTTTACACGAGGCGTCGTAGGCTTGCTCGGTTTGGCCTGTTTGTATTTTGCATGGTTTGGATTCACATTTGGCAAGTTTGGAATTGTTCCAAGCCAATCTATGTGGAAAAATCCCAAAAAATCTTCAGGATATATTTTTCTTTTCGGATGTGTTCTTTTGTTGATCACTCAACTTTTCCAATCATCATACTTCATTGGAAGGGTTCCAGAACCAGCAGGCCTTATACTCACATTCATTGCGTGTTTGGCCATATTAAACGCCTTCTACGTCCAATTATCGATTGGTATTCTGTCCGAGGAAGAGTGAATCAGTCATCGAGAAATCCCAAATCTTGGTCGAGTACCTCAAGGGCTTTGTCAACCTTGGGTAACATATTGGGTTCTTCTAAATTGGAAATGTGTTCAACTTTTTTCTCAATGGTTGGAATTTCGCCCCCTTCTTCTAACCAAATTTTCCAAAATTGACTTGCTCCGTCTCGACGCACATCAAGTGGGGCCCACAATGGATCGAGGTCTGCATTCACATTTTTTAGATGTTGAATTCGTTCTGCGAAATGTTGAGGAGCAACTTCTTCCATACGCAAGAGCAATTCTCGAAGTCGAGTTCGCACCACTTCATCACCATCAATCCACATAATAGGAATAATTTGCCGACGGTCTTCAGGGTCATATTCGATATAATCTCGCAAATTTGACACCAAATTTCTTCGAACGACTGCAAGGGAATGTGTTGTTAAAGACTGAATCGTGTCAGCCCAAACCTCTTTGTCAAGAAACCTCAAATCACCAACGGTGGCGCTTGCTGCTGCAAGTACACCTTCATCAGTTGAAGCGAGCATATCGATGAGAAATGGATGGGCTTTCCAACCCAATCTTCTAAACATTCTTGTCAAGACATCAGCCATGCCTCGTTGGATGAGAATTTCCTTTCGCTGATGCAAACGATGGGCTATATCAAGGCCTAATTCGGGGTCAAATTCAATCGTCTTCGCTAAGCATAAAATGACTTTTACTACGACATCAACATCAGTATCCGCACTTCTGCGAAGTAAAATCGTTGCTAGATCAAGTGGGCCAACAAGCGGAGGGCGCTCCATCAAAAGCCGAACCCACTCCATGAGCAGCAATCGCCTTTCAACATGGTCAGACTCCAAGCGATCAAGCAGCCATTTTGCTGCTTTGACCCCATCTTCATGGGCTACGACTTCGGTCATTCTCGGTACAAGGGCGTTAGGATTCCATTCCATATGTTGTGGGCCAACATCTGGTTGAGTGTGCCATGTTCCAGGTCGCTCAGCCAATGCAATTGACTCAAGCAAATGATACCCTTCATGGACAGGGGAGCCATGAGGGGCGGTACATAATCCATCGATAAGGGCAATACTCAACCACCATTTGTCTGAGTTTGGTGCATATTTGTCAAATGCTTCCGATAACCAGTCCGTTGCAATGTGAAACATCAATCGATCAGCGACATCACCTTGCCTTTTTTTGAGCCAAGTGTTGTGGACTTCGAAAGGGTCATCGGTTAGATTCATTCGATAAGGGACGAGTCGTTCAACCACATTGATGAGATGGCGTTCAAACATTCCCTGATCCATATTGAGGATGCCTAATCCAAGTGAAAAAATATCGTGGGGTGAAGTGGGATGAATCGCAGGAAAATCCGGGTCTTGCACCGGAGGGGCTGGTAATGGCCATTTGACTGTACCGAGTTCTAATGCTTCAATCAACCGTTTCGCAACCAATTCAAAGATTGACTCAACCAGTTCCTTTTTTGCTTGAGACATTCCCTCCACCTATATTGTCAAGGGGGGTGCTTCACTGATTAGATGTCGAGCTCAATGTTGAGATTCTGAATCAATTCCTTGTATCGATTTCGAATGGTCACTTCTGTGACACCAGCAACTTCAGCGACTTCACGTTGCGTTCGGCGTTTTCCGCACAAAACTGAAGCAATATAGATGATTGAAGCAGCAATTCCAGTTGGACCGCGCCCGCTTGTCAACTCCTTTTCTTGTGCAGCTTTGATGAGTTCATGAGCCTTTGATTCGACTTCAGCATCGAGTCCGAGTCCTGAACAGAATCGAGAGATATAGTCTTCAGGGCCCGTTGGCATAATCTTCATTTTCAATTCTCGGACCATAAATCGGTAGGTTCGTCCGATTTCTTTCCGTCCAGTTCTCGATGCTTGCCCGATTTCGTCTAAAGTTCTTGGAACACCACATTGCCTACAAGCGGCATAGAGGGATGCAGCAGCGACACCTTCAATTGAACGACCGCGAATTAAACGCTTATCAACGGCTTTTTTGTAATTCACTGCAGCAGCCTCACGAACTGTTTTTGGGAGTTCAAGTCGACTTGCCATTCTGTCTAATTCCGCAAGGGCCATGGCAAGGTTTCGTTCTGTTGCATTTGAAACACGACTTCGCTTTTGCCATTTTCTCATTCGATAAAATTGAGATCTATACTTTGAGTTGATGGTTTTTCCAGAATAATCTTTGTTCTGCCAATCAATATCGGTTGAGAGACCTTTGTCATGGAGCATCACCGTCATTGGTGCACCGGTTCTTGCCCTTTGATCGCCTTGTTCGGGGGAGAACACACGCCATTCAGCACCTTGATCAATGACATTATCTTCGAGAACAAGGCCACAGTCGTTGCATACGACTTCACCGCGAGTTTCGTCGCGGGCAAGAGATCGGCTTCCACAATCACTACATTTTACAATATCTTCAACTTGCTGATTATCCATAATATCACTAACCTATATCCCTAATGGAATGTTTTTTGCCCTCAGTAAAGTGTATTTAAAGTTTTCATAATCCCTTAATAATGATATTTATGATAAGATTTCCCAAATCGTCTCCGCAAATCTTTTGCAGAAGCCGAACGGGTTAAACATGGGAGACACCTCCAGTGGCTTGGGGATGAAATGGAAGGGCAGGCAACACCTCGAACAGTTCACCTTGACCCTAATAAAAGAGTCCTTTTTCTAACCAAGGATTTGAACCTCATCCGAAAGCAGTTGTATGATGGATTAGATCTTCGGATGGAGGATCTTCGGATGGAAGATCTGCTTGACGACATTAACACCGATGTGATGACACCAGCGTGGGTGTGTTTTGACCACCGCCCAGAAGATATCGCAAAGAATGCTTATGCAGGTTTGATGCACAATGGACTTAGAGTATTTTCAGAAAATGCGTTGTTGAATGGTAATTTTGAAGTCATTGTATCCGGCCAGCGAAAAGGTACTGGTTCGAGTCGAGAAACAGCAGCACAGTGCGAACGCTGGGCCGGGATTCGAATTGTCATCGCAGCATCATTCGCACCAATTCATGAACGAAATAACATCAATTTAGGCCAACTCATGGGTGATTATTCTATGTTGGAGAGGTTGCAAAATGGTGAGGAAATTCAGCTTAACGAATTTACAAACAAATACGATCCAGTTACCAAGCTCATTCTTGAGCACGGGGGATTATTTCCATTCGCCCAAGCCCTCAACGATGGAAGTATTCAACTCCCTCCAATATCAACACCATTTCGACCTATGACTATGGCTGAAAAAATCATCGCGAACAACCTTGTTAGGCAACCAGTCGGCCAATGTGTTCAACCAGGAGATCCCGTTATCGTAGAAGTCCAAGGGGGCTATTCGCACGAGTTTACGACGGCTCAGGTTCATGATTTTTTATCTGAAGAATACGGTTCGGATTACTCTCTTCCAAATCCTTCAAAATTTGCCGTATTTGAAGATCATCTTCTCTATGCTCACCATAATCCAAAATTCATTCCTTTCATAGACAAAGTCGAAACACTTCGACGTTTGCAAAAAGAGTTTCAGGTTCACACTAAAGTTCGTGATTATTCTGCAGTCGATGGTGTATCGCCGGGAATTTGCCATCAAGTTGCCCGTGAAGAATTCATCGAAATAGGCGATTTCATCCAAGCAACAGATTCGCATACCTGCATGGGTGGTGCATCAAATGCATTGACATGGGGCGTGGGGGCAACTGAATACGCCAATCTCATCAGTGCTGGTTTTACCTTTGTAAAAGTACCAGAATCCATTCGTTTCAACCTTGTTGGTAATCTTCACCCAGGCTGCACAGCGAAAGATGTGATGTTGTTTATTTTAGCAGACCATGCTCGAAAAGAATTGACGCTCAATCGAAGCATGGAATTTGGTGGCTCAGGACTTGCATCCTTGTCCATCGATGAGCGGGCAACATTGTGCAATATGGCCACAGAATGTTCCGGAAGAACAGGAATTTGCGAAGCTGACGATGCTTTAATCGATTGGCTTATTTCCTCTCAACCACATTTATCTCGCTCTGCCCAAGAAAATAAAATAATCGCCCCCGATGAAGGAGCCGAATACGCAGGAGGCATACATACTATTGATTTGTCCAATATTGTACCTATGGTAGCACACCCCGGCGATCCAGACAAAGGGATTCCAAGCGACCCAACAAATGGTGCTAAGATTTCTCAAATAGGCGATGTATCGATCAATATCGCATACGGGGGGTCGTGCACCGCTGGTAAAATTGACGATATTTCATACTACGCCCAAGTCTGTCAAGCAGCAAAAAATGCAGGCTTGAAAGTCCACGATGGTGTCGAATTTTTCATTCAATATGGCTCAAAACATGTCAAAGATGTTGCCGTTGCAAATGGTTGGCACCAACTTTTCCTTGATGTCGGAGTGAATATCATCGATCCTGGTTGCGGGGCTTGTATAGGGGCAGGGCCTGGCGTCTCCACGGAAGAACATCAAGTAACAGTTTCAGCCATAAATCGAAATTTCCAAGGCCGGTCCGGTCCAGGAAAATTATACCTTGCAAGCCCACTCACCGTCGCTGCGAGCGCGTTTACTGGAAAGATATCTTCTTGGCACAAAGAACTCTTTGTTTGATAATCAACGAATAATCTAGTAAAAGTCGGAAAATGCGGCTCCGCATCTTGATTTTACGATGAGATTTTAAGATGAGTGGGCTCGCTGCTCGTTGTACTACTGGCCCAACGTTGTGATGACAAAGGAGTACCAGGGGGGTTGAAAATGGAAATTGCAGAACGTCTCGCATCTCAACAAAAACAAGTTGCAATATCGGAGTTTTTTGAAAAGAACAAGCATTTTCTTGGATTTGATTCATCCATTCGTTCACTCATTACTGCGGTAAAAGAAGCAGTTGACAATGCTCTTGATGCCTGCGAAGAAGCACGAATTCTGCCCGATATCTTTATCCAAATTACAAAAATTGATGATAAGAAAAATATCATTGAGTTACTAATTGAGGACAATGGGCCAGGGATTCCCAAGAAAAGCATAGAGAAAGTCTTCGGACAACTTTTGTTCGGTTCGAGGTTTCATGCAATTCGTCAATCCCGCGGACAACAAGGTATCGGGATTACTGGCGTTGTCATGTACAGTCAATTGACGACAGGTCGAAAGACCAGCGTTCGTTCAAAAATCAAAACAGAGGCTACAGCATCCGTTGTTAAGATTGGTTTGGATACGAGGGCGAATAAAGCGATAAAAGAAGGCGAAGACCGAGAAATTTGGATAGGACGTGACGGAGAGCCCAAAGAACATGGACTTGAAATTCGTACACGAATGAAAGGAAAATATCAGAAAGGTCGCCAAAGCGTTTGGCAATATTTACGCATGACCAGCATCGTCAACCCACACGCTGACATTACATATGTTGACCCGGATGGTGAAACATTTCACTGGCCGAGAGTGACAGAACGCCTTCCAACCAAAGTGGAAGCGATAAAACCTCACCCCCACGGAATTGAGCTTGGCGCACTACAACGTATGCTTCGAGAATCTAAAGACTCGAAAATGACAATATTTTTGCGCAATAATTTCAGCGGAATTTCTGCAAGGGCAACAAAAGAATTACTCATCGCTGCGGATATCGAGGAGAAAGTAAAACCTCCTTCGATGGCACCAGAGCAAATCCGTGCATTACTCGAGGCTTTTCAAGGCGATCGTCTGCACGAAGGAAAGCCGATTAAACTGCTTAATCCACCCACCAATTGTCTTTCTCCTATTGAAGAATTACTCATCAAAAAGGGCCTTTCAAAAACTATTGATTCAAAATTCGTAACCACAATGACAAGGGCACCCACTGTATCATCTGGAAATCCTTTCCAGGTCGAAGTTGGATTGATTTTCGGTGAAGGTATGGCAGCCGACAAACCCGTTGAAATTCTTAGGTTTGCAAATCGCGTACCACTCATGTATCAACAGGGTGGATGTTTGCTTACCAAGGCCATCGAAAGTGTGGATTGGCGTCAATATGGGCTCGAGCAAGCGGGTGGAAAAGGTATTCCCAAGGGGCCTGCTGCATTATTGGTTCATTTAGCGAGTACAAATGTCCAATTTAC
>JAUREO010000090.1 GCA_030827365.1 Candidatus Poseidonia sp.
TGATGAGAAGATGAATGAATATTCGGAGAAGATGAATGACAAATGGAGTGCATTGAAATCTTATCCAGTTGTGAGGGACCTCATCACAAATGATGAATCAAGATCGAATACGACTCTATCAGAGGACTTGGAGCATTTGGGTATCCTCGATGCAAGTTCAGCATCCACAGATCTTTTCTTAGATACGATATCAAATGCAGGAGCATTTCTTGTTAATGGCTTAACGGTGTCCTTTTTCTTGATTTTCGTCATCTTCGAGGCCAGTCTTCTTCCTGGAAGAATTGAACGTGCTTGGCCAGGAGGTGTAAGTGAGCAAGTGCAAATTGTTCGAGACCAAATTGAAGCGAGTATCAACACTTATGTGATTGTCAAAACTGGTGTTGGTTTGGGTACTGCATTTATCGCTGGCGTCATTATGTTGCTGTTCGGCATCGATTTGTGGTTTACTTGGGCTCTGTTGACGTTTTTGTTTAACTATGTTCCATACATTGGGTCATTGATTGCAACCATCCCTCCAATTATTCTTGGATTTATTTTACTCGACCCATCGATGGTCATCCTTCTGACCATTTTACTTCTTGTCAATCAACAGGTGTGGGGTAACATTATCGAAACAAAGTGGGCTGGACGGGCACTTGATATTTCCCCAGTCCTCTTGCTTGTCGTCACCGCATTTTCGTTCTGGTTATGGGGTATCATCGGAATGATTCTCTCCATTCCACTCGTCGTGATCTTGAAGATTGTTCTTGAGAATATCGAAGAGACACGACCACTCGCCATTCTGCTGTCTGAACGAGCACCCACGCTCGAAGAAGCATGGAGAGATGCAATTAAAGATGGACGGATTTCTGATTATGAAGAAAAAATGTTGCTTGAATTGAAGGAAAAATTGGGTGTTTCAGACGAATATGTTCAACTCATGTCTGCACGAATAGCAGCACAACACGCTCAACGCCGAGGGAGAATTTCCGAAGACCAAATCACATTAATCGCCTCTTGTCAGGAGATTTACAACGGCAAAGAATGGTTTGAATCATTTGTTGGAAATCTCACTCCCGGTAAGATATCATTAGAAACAAAAGACAATTTGTCAAAATTCATCGACCAAGCTATGGATGATGAAGAAGAGTAATTCTCAAAGCAATTCTGTGAGAAGGCGCTCAAGTTCAGTATTGATTTGAAGAATTAGCGTTCCAAATTCCGGAGGAATGTTCGGGTCTTCGTATAATTCTTCCAACTTCGATTGCGACATAGCGATTCTTACATCGAGTTTTTTCGATTTATTGAGCAGCCATTGCTCGCATGTTTCCTTCGCTTGTCTTCTAATATTCCGTGGAACTTTTGGGTCATCGATTTCGTTAATTACCGTGGCCACTTGGAGGAGGCGCTCTTCAATTGACATATTACCACTGTGTAGTGCTCTAAGGCTACCGTCTTTAAATCCATGTTCCCAAATTGCTCAACATGGCAGATGTGGAACAGGTTATTCTCGCATCGGCGCGATTGCTCATTCTCATTATTGGCCTTGGCATGGCAGCTTGGATGGACCAAAAATCGAGAAGAGTACCCAATGAACATTGGGTTCAGTGGTCTAAACCTGCTATTTTCATATGGATTTTTGAATTGCTTTCGCTTGACGCACATCCTGCAATTTTACTTTCGGCTTCCGCAGTAATTGCTTTTGCAAGCGGCTCCGTCTTTGGTCGGCCATCCATTGAAGACATCAAAAATGGCTCCAAAATTGATATCGTTGTCTTCTTGTGGTACGCATTGTCGATAGCTGGGATCATATGGGGGGCTTTGTTGTATCAACATGCAAGCCCAATAGATGTCCTTTCGGGAAGTGCAGATGAACAAGCAACAATGTGGTGGCAAATGTTAGGGGTTCTGTTTGTAATTTTCCTTATCGACATCGCTTGGCGAGTTCGATTACTTCATGGCGGAGCGGATGCAAAAGCCCTCATGTGGGTCACCCTCGTCTATCCCACATGGTCGTCTATCGACGTGTTTCATCTCACCGATCCAACTTCATCCGTGGTTGCATTACCACCTTCATTTTCGTTATTGATGTGGGGAGCATGTGTCTTCTTACTGATTCCAGTGCTCATGCTCATTCGAAACATGACCCAACAGCACCTTGGTTCAATATCTGATATGCGACTTGCTTGGCATTCCACGATGATTCCAATTGATGATGTTCAGAAGCGTCACGTGTGGATGCTGACCACAATTATTGTTGGTGGCGATGGCGAGGAACGAGTACACCACGCCTCGAGAGCACCCAAATTTACACCGAGTGATGAGGAAGTTCAACTTCAAATCGATAAACTTCGTTCTTTGGGTGTTGAACATGTATGGGTTAGTTTCAAAATACCGTTGCTGGTCTTTTTGTTTCCAGCAATAGCACCACTTGTTTTGTTTGGAGACCCAACAGGACTTGTTTTGAGCAAACTGCTTTAATCAGCTACCCTTTCGCTCAATGTTCTTTGGTCGCAGACCTTTGTAGAGGCACTTGCGGCAACGAGAAGCACGAACTGCATTGCGTGCATTGCATCGCATGCATATCTTACGGTGAAGCATTCTTGCTTCTGCCTCAGGGAAACGTGCCATGAGCGTCCGACCGCCTCCCCCTATTTAATCGCAACCGAGAGTAGAAGCACACTGCAGACCGCTGTAACGGTATCTTCAAGACATTTTTCATGCTGGGTTTCTTGTGAAGATTGTTCGTTTACCTGCAATCCACCATGACGCAAATGCCGTCTTGGTTATGGGAAGTGAAAATGCGGTCGTCATCGACACGGGAACCGCATGGTATCAAGCTCTTCAAGTCGAGCGGTTGAAGTCTCACCTTGAGGGAAGAGAATTACACAATATTCTGCTCACATCCCGTCGTTATCCATGTTCAGGTGCCGCCAAATTCATTCAAGAGAATTTTGGAAATACGCCCATTTCAATCCACCCAGAGGGCATCTCTGCCCTTGAAACAGGAGATTTCTTTACAACCTGGTCAAATCGATACGACTCCGATATGCCACCTACCGAAGCACAACCCATC
>JAUREO010000091.1 GCA_030827365.1 Candidatus Poseidonia sp.
CTCTTGCCGGGACTCCCTGCTTCCTTTGGATTGGCACCTTCGCCTCCGCAAGCACCATCATTTGGTTATGGCTCTGAACCAGGACCATACGATGTCCAGCGATTTTCTATTCGGTATGACCTTCCACAAGAGGTCAAGGAGATTCAAGGGGTCACTGAATTGGATATTGATTTTTCAATTCATCTGTATTTACCACTTCTCAATTCTTCAGAAGTTGAACAAATTCCTTTGGCCATTTTATTGCATGGTTTCCTCTATCCAGATGAAGGTGCATACGAAGATTGGATTTTCCATCTTGCAGCAAAAGGTATGGCTGTAGCCTTTATTCAATATCCATCAGATCTTTGGCCTGAAAATGTTGATTCCTTTACTCCAACCGAAAAACGGGGTGTTTCGGATTTTTTACAACATACATATCGATATGATTCGATTATGGTAGCACTTGAAACGTTGAACGAAGAAGTATTATCAGCACAAAGAAATCAACAGATTGATTTGGTTATTGGTGCTACAAATATCTCAAATGAATACCTGTGGATTGGTGGCCATAGCCTTGGAGCAGCATATTCTTTTTTTGTCCTCGATTACGCTATGGAACACAACTGGGGTCAATCCGCATTGATGGTTGACTTCGAATCACCTGCTCCTCGACCAAGTCAAGAAACATTGCAGCCTCAATGGTCGGCGTTACCAGAAAACACAATTGTCCACAGTGTCGTTACTCAGGATGACATGAGTGTGGGTTCATGTTCAGGTGCTTTCATGCAGGCATATTTTGCAGAGTATATAGGCAATACATCGGTTTTCATCGAAGTTCCTTCAGACAAATATGGCTTTCCTCGGATGGTGGCATCACATTATTTGCAAACAAATCCTGCACATGATGCTCTTGCAGATTGGGCATTCTACCGAAGACTCGATGCACAGGCTGATTGGTTAACCGCAGAAGCACGCAACGACACCAACACGATCGACTGGGCTCGGAATTATTTGTTGGACCCTGATGTGCTCGCACCTATGGGTACATGGTCTGATGGTACCGAGGTTCTTTCGCTTAGGCTCTACTTTGGTGATGATTCTTCGGTGAAGTCATTCCAAGATTGTTAAATCCGGCACTCAACTCATTTGCAGAGAATAGCGAAAAAATGTATCTTCAACCCACTACATTCATTTAGTGATTTGGGAGGTGGCGACGCTACTGCTAGAGGATTCACTATGAGCCACCATCCTATGAAAGAATTACGTGAACGGCTCACTACGATGGGTTTAATGAAAAAACCCACCCTAAAATCTTGGACAAAAGTCATTGCATTACTTGGAATAGTGTTATCGTTGTACTTTGTTCATAGTCAAATTCCAATTTATTGGGGTCTCTTATTGATACCAATTACTGCCTTGTTCACTACAACACTCTCAATGGCAGGACATGAGGGAGTCCACGCCTCAGCATGTAATTCAAGGGCTGGAAACATCTCCCTTGCAGCATTGGTATTCCCTCTCTTTTGTGGATTGTCGATGGAGTATTGGAGAGACAAACACAACATCAAGCATCATGCTCATCCAAATGTTGTTCATCAAGACCCAGATATTCATTCATGGCCGCTCACGTTTTCTCAAGAAGAATATCAACAAAGCGGCAAATTGAGGAGGTTCTTCCAACGCAACCTTCAAGCATATTTTTTCTGGCCCATTTCTCTGCTCGTCGGTCATTTAATGAGATGGGATGGTCTCAAATTCTTGCTTACCCATCCGTTCAAAAATAAAAAGAAACGATTTACCAAACTTTGGGCTCTTGATTTGGCCTTAATGATTGCACATTTCTTCCTGTGGATCGGCTTGCCGCTTTTGCTCGGCGTTCCTTGGCAAATCACCATTGGATTTTACATCCTCTTGTGGGCTCTTGTCGGTACATACCTCACAGCCATATTCATCGTTGGCCATGCAGGTCGACCAATTGTCACAGAATACGATGAGAACTGGAGGCTACAAATAGAGACTGGTCGAAGAATCAAAACCAATCGACTGACTTCATTTTTCTTCGTTGGCCTCGATTACCAAATTGAACATCATCTCCTACCATCTGTATCTCATTTCAATTTGCCCAAAGTTGCTCCAATCGTCAAAAAATACGCGGAAGAACGTGGATGGGAGTATGAAGAGATGGGCTTTTTCAGGGCACTTATTTACTCAACTGCATTTCTCCATAGAGCATGGAAAACGCCCTCAATTCAAATCGATTCATCGACAGACGAAGTGATTGTTCCAGCATAAGCGAATAATGAATCCATCAGAATGGGTTCTCGCTGAAGACACGAAACGAAGGCTCATAGCATAGAGACGTGGAGGATTTGTTATGAGTCGGTGGTCATCGTTTGTTTCTGTGATTCTCACAATGACCATTGCCCTACCTCTCATTTCTGGACTCGCATCAGCTGAAGTCAAATGGAATGAGGATGGGTGGCTTCGAACATCAATTGCAGAAGATAGATTTCTCCTTGGTGATGAATTCGGTTGTTATGGGATGCCTCATTTGTCAACCTTTAATGACCCCGGTGCAGTTGCATCAGAATGCACGCAGTACATCGAGTCGAGAATTGATGCGAGTGTTTGGGGACCTCAACCTCTTTCGATGTACACGCCAGATGGACTCACTATGGCTCAACATCAAATCATCAAGGACCTAGGTTATGCAGTTCACGGTGATAATACCGGCTTGGAGTCTCGAGCATGGCACACAAATACGCCTCCAAGCGATATCTGGGATTCAATCTGCTCAATGTTCAAAGGTGATTGGTTTCACGTCGTACGTGGCACTAGCGCAAACGCTTACGGTGAAGTATACAAACACTTCGACGTAGCAATCGCACCGCTTCAGTCAACAAAGTTCAATTCGTGCAAGAGTGAGTTGAAGATTGTGGAGGCAGCAGCGTATAGCATCCCTATCATCTGCTCTGCGGTGTTCCCATATCTTTACCACACATCAAACGATGGAGTGATATTCACCAACAAAAACAATTGGAAAGCATCCATTGAAAAACT
>JAUREO010000092.1 GCA_030827365.1 Candidatus Poseidonia sp.
GCACTCGGTAGTGCACCACCAGGAGATGTGGCGTCTTTCTCGAGTGAAGGTCCTACGCTCGACGGACGAGTAAAACCGGATTTGGTAGCACCGGGAGTCAACATCTGCTCAGGTCGACCCGAGGAGTCCTCAATTGCATCCGGAACTGCTTGTGGTACCGGCCTTCACTCGAATGGACAACCATTGTATATGACACTCTCAGGTACATCTCAGGCTACAGCAGTAGCCTCTGGCGTAGGTGCATTAGTTCGAGAATATCTTCGTGAACAACAGAACATTTTCACCCCATCGGGTTCACTCATCAAGGCTGTGCTCATCAACGGTGCAACTGATCTCGGCACACCAGATATCCCAAACGCCTACGAAGGCTGGGGTCAAATCAATCTCGAACAATCGGTTATGCCAACCTCCGGTTCGACAAATCTCGGCCAATTTTACGATGATAAACGCCTTCTTCGGCCGGGTTTTTCCTTATCCTATCCATTCATCCTCGATATGGACAAAGGTGTTGAACTCACACTCGCTTGGTCCGACGAGGCTGGCAGTGCGAATGCAGAACAATCTCAATCCCGACTTGTCAATGATCTCGACATGATTCTTGAAGGTCCAAATGGCGAGATTTACCTTGGCAATGTTTTTTCGAACGGTGTCTCAACAACTGGTGGAACCTCTGACCAAGTCAACAATGTGGAGAGAATCAAAATCAAGCCAGGAGTCATCATCGGCCAAGGAAATTGGGTCGTACGAATAGAACACAAGGGCGGTATTGCTCAAAAGTTTTCACTCGTGATGAGTGCTATTGCTTCTCCTATCTCCGTTGCTGATTTGGTCACCTTTGATGGAAGTATCATACTATCTTCGGTCAATCCTTTGCGAAATGATTTGGTTTCTATTTCTCTTGCCTTTGCAAACCAAGGTACAGCGAATACAGGTAGTCATATGATTAAATTTGAAGATATAACAACAGGAACAACATTGTTGCAAGCAAATCGTTCATCACTGGTGCCAGGAGGTCTCGATTCTGTAACCATCTATCACAGTTTTTCCACGACAGGGTTGCACACCCTACGCCTTACGGTAGATTTAATGGGCCAAGTTGAAGAAATCAATGACGAATCAAATGGGACCAACAATAACATCATTGAGATTGATGTTGAAGTGATGGCCCTTGGTGTTCGAGTCCTCATTGCAAATGATGATGGTACAATTCCTCAAACACAAAGTGAACGGGAAAATAATTCAAAAATTACTGTCGACGTCACAAATGGACCTGTGGTATCGATTCCTCTCATCGTTTTACATGAAGGAACAGGAAATCAATCGGTGGACATCTCGACATCAATGGTTCAAATGCCAAATGCAGAGCGACCTGATTTACTTGAACCATCCATTGATGCATGGCAAAGGGCATTTTCTGGTTCGGATAATGTGTTAATGTCATCACAAGGAACAGAGAATGATACCTATTTTGTTGACCTTGAATTACTTGACCTCGATGCTGATTTCTCAGAACCCGAATCACCAAGATACATTCGATCTGGTAAGTATGTGGTTGATATTACCGTTCGTTATGAATTTCAACCAACCGTCGCTCATACTCAACGTGTGGTTTTGGAAGTACCGACATATCACGAGGTACTTATCGCATCAGCAGGAACAAATGACTTGCGAGCACAACCAGGAAATTCGGTCATGTTCTCAGTATCAGTCAAAAACATTGGGAACTCACCAGCACAATATTCCGTCCTTTGTGAGTCTGAAAATAGATGGCAAATCATGCTTGGAAATTCTAATTCATCAAAACTTGATTTTGAGCCTCTTGATTTGCATGAATATTTGCCAATGGCCATTCGAATTATTGTACCCCCAGTTGCGAACGGCCTTCCCGCAGCAGGTTCCGTTGACAGTGTCACATGTTACGTAACTTCGTTGACCGACAGTTTGATGAATCATACCGAGGTTGTTGAAGTGGTTGTTGATTCCTACGACGCATATAAAGTACGTCTTAGTGATGATGATGGATTTTTAGGGCCTTCTTCGAGTGAAGAAGATGTCGCCGTTGATTCAGGACAATTCATTTACATGAATTTGTCAGTTGAAAATGCTGGAAATAGAGAAATTGACCTCAATGTTCGAGTTGTCCCTGCATACGAATCATGGGTTGTTCAATTGTCATATGACGGTCGCATCGACTCTCGCCAATTAACACTCAAGATTCCTGCGGGTCAGGTTCAAATCGTTCAACTCATCTTTGGTGTTCCTGAAGCGGCTGACGAAGGAGATGAGAATACGTTCATCATTCGGACAGAAAAATCAACATCAAATTATCGAACAAATACAACTGTACTTGTTGTCAAAGATGAATTGGCTCTCGACCTCTTTGGCCCTCAAAACGATATGATCATGACAAAGATTTCAGATGCGTTCACCTTTGGTGAATACACGATTTCGAATGTCGGCAATACACCGCTTAATCTCGTATGGTCAAACAACGTCCCGCCAGATGGTTGGACCATTGGTTTTTCTAATCCAGCATCATATCTTGAACCGCGTGATACGGCAACAGTACGAATTGGAATTATGCCTCCGGCAGGTGCTTCCATGTCCGAGAATTCCTTCAATTTGCAAATTTTTGTGACGGGTACGAGTTTGAATCGAAGCGTCATCACATCCATTAACACCACGATAGGTGTCGTTTCTTCGATGTACGGCAATTTATCACTTGAAAATCATGCCAACAAACCATTCCAACTTGTACCTGCAGAGCAGGCTGAAACTTCAAGACTCATTCTAAGAAACGATGGTAACGTCGAATTGAACGGAGAATTAACCATCGTGGTTTTGGACAAAGATGGAGAAATTCGAAGCGATTGGTCAGCAGAACTATCTTTGAATAACATTGAAAATCTAGATATTGGGAGAGAAATCGAACTTGAAATCACCGCAACTCCAAAGAACGGAGTTTCACCTGCTAAAGCATTCCTCACTATCAACCTGACAACAGAAAATGGTGAGGTCATGACGCTTGTAT
>JAUREO010000093.1 GCA_030827365.1 Candidatus Poseidonia sp.
AACACCATTCATTCTATCAGCTCGAAGATACAAAGTACCTCCTGGAATATATCTAATACCATCTACATTACCCAAAGACAAAGATGATTGAGAAAAACCAGTTGTAGCGTCTGCAAAAGTCAAGTATAGAGAATTGTAGGATGCATGATCGATGAAGCCACCAGAAAGATCTTGAAGTGCAATTTGACACATATATTCAGATGTTTCAGGAGTAGCTTCAGTTGCATTGATACCAACTTCAACACCTTCGAGACCAAAGGCCTCCATATCTGCAACATCAACAAATGAGTTGAGGTCAATAGTTGCACCTTGTCCAGCTGCAGTTGCTAAAATCGTTGTGAATAATTCAAAATCTCGAGTTTGTGCTTTCGCCATAACCTATCATGATAGGATACTGTATATAAATAATATGACTCACATCGATACGTGAAGGCTGTTAATCACCGTTAAGAATAGGCCTTCAGTGGCCTGTTCAAGGGTTTTTTGTGAAATCCTACCGAATTATTAAATATAAATCACCGTTTGGTAGTGTCATGGACGCCAAAGAATACGACCGGATAGGCGATTTGTTGATGCAAATTCGCTCAAAATGGGATAAAATCAACCCAAAGCACACCTTAGAACAAAGAATTCATGCATATCTGATGTTCACCATCGATGATCTCATCAAATACAATTCTCATTTTGCCGAACTTGATGAAAAGGGGTGGCTTTGATGAGTCGAGAATTGCATGAATGGAAAGAAAATCACCCATGTATTCATGATGATGGTGAAGATGGATCTATTTTTGAATTGCCTCTGAAAGTCGAATGGGTCAAAAGAAGCTACTTTGAAGTAACAGAATCATTCTATTGTGCAATATGCGATTGTCGATGGCGTCGAATCAATTGGTGTTTTGCAACCAATCGAACAATAATCATTGATGAAGAGCCAAAGGAGATGAGGAAATGAACACCGTCATCTCGTTCTCATGCCCCGCGCATCTTGCTCTAAGATTATCTGAAGAAGGAATACCACCACGATCCAAATCTCAATGGATATCTGAAGCAATTAAACTCAAACTCGATGGTGTTTCAATAACTGCCCATCCAAGTAGGTCTATTTTGGCCTATGCTTGCTCAATCATACGCAGGAATGACGAGAGCCTTGCTCTCCTTGTTCAGAAACACCTTGAAGAATTTCACACCATCAAATCTTGAACATTCAAACCAGCCATAGCCAAGACTCCAAACGCCAAAACTTTCAACAATTTTGCATTAGCTCTAACTTCGAGAACGAGATTCTCGAGCGCGGTCAACCTCGCCTCGATATTATCCATCCTTTGATTCTGTAGATCATCCACTGGATTACTCATCATCCCACCAATCCATGACGTCTGTAACAATATCATAAGTCAAAAGTCCAATTTCAACCACTGACAACGTAACAAAAACAATATCTCCAATCGGCAATGGCCCATCAGCAGCGATGAGCGGAGTTAACGCTGCAATTCTTTTTGCAGTGCGACCAACTTTCATACCTAAAGTAAAAATTTTGACTCCTGTTTCACCAATCTCTTTGCCTTGTTCAACGACTCTTTCAAACATTTGTTGCGCATTCGCTTTGTCTTCTTTATCTTCAGATGCTAAAGTTTCAATCGCTTCCTGATATGCTTGAACAAATGCACCAGTGCGGCCATTGAAAAAATAGGACTCACCAGTTTCTCTAAGCGAATACATCAAGTCTTCAGAATAATTGAAGCCAGGTAAAATCATTCACAACTTCACCCATTGATTAGTTTGTTTGAATATTCCACTGCAATTTCTTCATCGGTCATTGCTCGACGATTGCCCACAATATTCCATTGAAGCATTGGTGTTAAAAGTTGTAATCTTGCTTCAGCATAAGCAAAATTTGATGCTTCTGTATCATTGGGGCCAACTCCAACATAAGACATGTCGGTCCTATCAGCACCGTACAAAGTCCAAGCGCGTATGATCGTTAAGAAAGGCCCAACGAGAAGATTAGGATACCCTCCAACCGTTCTTGATTCAAGATTATATCTATACAACCATGAGTTTCCTTGTTGACCTGCAATCGTTCCAGTAACGCCCACATAAGAACCATTGTCTAACGGTGAGCGATAGATTTGTGAAGCATCAGGCACGTATCTTCTTGTTTCTCTATAAAGCACTGATTCATAACTTTGAATCAATGGGTATGCCACACTAAATGGTTTAACACTATTATCAAAACCTATTCTGTTAATTTCTCCAGATAAAGAATCCCATAGACGTCCGTCGTCATCAGTATCTACATCATCGTTGATAATATACAATTGTTCAATCAATGGATTTTTTCCCATATTAACACAAAACGCTGGGACAGGATTTTCTAAATGGCGTTGAATATTAATAACAATATTATCCATGCATTCTCGTTTGTCAAATATATCTCGGAGGTCGACTTTTTGATATGATGCAAAGGCTATGTTTCCTGAAATGTTTGCGCCTACATTGCTCAAAACTAATTGATCGTTGTGATGCTCAGAACCGTAAGGAGTAACCCTATTTAGATCAAGAAATGGAAAACCTGGAGCTATTG
The DNA here is from genome assembly GCA_030827365.1 of Candidatus Poseidonia sp. Lineage (GTDB taxonomy): Archaea > Thermoplasmatota > Poseidoniia > Poseidoniales > Poseidoniaceae > Poseidonia. Next base: position 2,585 of record JAUREO010000093.1, read on the forward strand.
TAACCGTATCCCCTGCATTAATTGGCCCACTATCATAAGCGAATGAACCGAATTGCCCATGTAGTTTTCTTAATGCCATTTTAATCACTTTTTCTTTTTCGTGTATAGACGCCATTCTTTACCAATACGTCGCATGACAATCGGAGCATTGAGTTTCTGATTTTTGCCCCTTCCAGTGTAGGCTCCACGTACAGAACCTTTATTCTTCTTCACGTAAGCAAAACAACGTTTGACAAACGAAGTATAGGCTTCGTTGCGCTTTGGCTTAGGGAAGGCGATAAAATCACCCACCTCAATTGGAGGCCTTTGTGAGTGCAAGAGCCATGTAGTCCTTAGCCGATAGTGTGGCAATTTTACCAACCAATCGAACATATAGAGA
>JAUREO010000094.1 GCA_030827365.1 Candidatus Poseidonia sp.
GAAGATGGCAATTCAGCAAACCCTGTCATTCAAATTACAACTGAACTTGGTGAGCGAAAAGCAATTGCTGAAATGGAACTCTCATTAATACATTAAAAAATCAAAAAGATCCAATAAGTGGTATTCAATTTTCTTACAACGGTACAATGATCGCTTCTGGTTCGCATGATAAGATTGTGAAGAACTGGCTATCTGATGTTTTACCAGGAACTGACAAAACAATCATCGATGCTGCTCTTGAACTTATGAATGAGGCAGAATTTAAAATCAGTAAAGATGTAATTAGCATCACTATTTCACGTTAACTACAATGCTATCTCAATGTTTTCGATTAGAATATTTAGACTTAACTTACATTGGTGGGTAGTGCCCACGATCTCCACATTCTGTTCAAAAAATTCAGTATGAATTGAAAATTCAGAATCAATAAAAATGTCATCTTCTTTAAGGTCGTGTTCTGTAACTTTGACATGAAGAATTACTTTTTGATCACTTTCGATTGTACCTGTGCAAATAGTTGGATATGGCCGAGGAGCAAATGTTTCATTTTTCCCCAAACGAATATACCCTTCTAATGGATATTGATGTTCTTCTCCTTCATTTGATACCGTAATACTGAATTCGCCTTTACCGACCACATCACCAGATGTTTCAGTGAAAAATGAATCTAATCTTACGATAAACAAATTTTTCTTCATCTTCTCACCTATTGAATTCTTGAAAGTTGAAAGTCAGTTAACTCTCTCAAGGCCCTCATACCTGGGCTGTCAGGTATCCTATCAAGACACGCATGTGCACATTGATGATAATGCTCTGCCTTTGATTTCGCGTATTCGATTGAACCCAATTCATTCAATGCTTTTAGTGAAATTTGGAGCGTAGACTCATCGACGTCTTCACCTTTGCCTAATGAGAGCATCAATCTCTGTTTCGCTTCACTATCGGGTTGCGATAATGCATGAATGACCATCAAAGTTCGCTTGCCTTGAGCAATATCAGAACCTGCAGGCTTACCGAGAGTTTCCGAATCGGATAACACATCGATGAGGTCATCCATTAATTGGAAACACAACCCAAGGGCAAGACCCCATTCGGACATACAATCGATGATGTCCTGTTCTGCACCTGACAATCGTGCTCCAATTTCAGCACAGGTTTCAAACATAACTGCAGTCTTACCTTCAATCATTTCAAAATAATCTTCCTCAGAAACTGCAATCCTATCTTCAAATTCGATGTCAAGTTGTTGACCTTCGCTGACACGACGAACCATACCAGCAATTCGGTCAACTAAGGCAACGATATCATCATTCGTAACGGATTCGGCCATGACGATTCTTTCAAATGCAATTGCAAGCATAGCGTCTCCAGCGTTAATAGCAGTTGGTGGGTCAAACTCCACGTGTACAGCGCTTCTGCCTCTTCGAACTTCATCATTATCCATGATATCATCGTGAACAAGCGTGAAATTATGGACGGTTTCGATAGCGGCACCAACATCGAGGATTCCCGAATGTGAATCACCAACTGCTTTGGCAACCAACCAAGGTAGCGTTGCACGGAGTCGTTTTCCTCCACCAAGAATGAGATGCATCATGGCATCTGATAGCCGACCATGACGACATGCACGTAGGCTTGATTCAATTCGTGATTCGACCAGAGGCTTGACTTCTTGAATCGATGTCATAAGATCTGCTCCCACACTATTTGGGAGCATATGCGAAATATCTCCCATGTCATGAATTTTATAGTCTCGGAGTGCTTCTGGTGATGTGCGAGATTGAGCACACTCCCACCATTCTTCGGTCATAATTCTTGCAGCAATACAGCGAAACCAAGGTGCAATAATGTGATCGCCTTCGTCGATGAGCATCTCTTCAAGTTCATCCATTGAAACCCATCGGACTTCTTCGACTTCATTTTCATTGAGTTGAAGTTTGACATCGGTTTGAATGAATAAAATGTGGTCGATTTCTCTCTCTATCCAATTCTCATCCATTCGACAAGCGTATCTCATCTTCGTCATGAAGTGGAATTTATTAATCTGTAATTCGTTTGATGAAATTCCCAACTCTTGGCACATTTTTCGAATTGCAGCATTTTTAATGCCGTTTTCATCGTGTTCATCCATTTCTTCGTTCGAATGCAGAGGGTGTGAACAACATGAATTAGCCCAAACACCAGGGAAAGTCACTTTTTTAGTTGACCTTTTTTGTAACAAAAGTTTGCCTTCATTGTTGAAGAGGAGGACGCTAAATGCACGATGAAATGCACCTGCTCCAAAGTGTGATTCATGTTTTGATATGGGGCCAATGACTGAATCACGTTCATCAACAGCAATCACGGCCTCAGCCATCAATTCGACTTGAATTGCATCGTGGGATTGGTACACTGACAATTGTGAATCATCTAAGTCAATCTTTGGATTTGACACGATTTATCCCCAAACCCTTGGATGAGCACTCGATACATGAAGAGTTCTCTTGAATTTACTGAGCGAAATGGGTAAATTTTGTTCCAACTACAGGTTCATTAAAGGCTGCATCAACGATTCGTCCACGAACTTCTCCGTTAACAAATATCACTTCAATTCCATTTTTTGCTAATTCAAGACTTCGTTGGACTTTGAGACCTATTCCCCCAGTGACATCAATTGATGAGTCATGCATCGAAGCGTATTTGCGTTCAGGATTCATGATTGGTA
>JAUREO010000095.1 GCA_030827365.1 Candidatus Poseidonia sp.
AATTGGGAGCAGGTTCAACAGAATACCTCCGACATGTCGCTGTATCTCGATTGTTCCTTGATAATATCGAACACATACAGGCTTCGTGGCCGACGATGGGGATGAAAATTGCCCAAATGGCAATGATTGCAGGTGCAGATGATGCTGGTTCAACGATGATGGAAGAAAATGTAGTTTCAGCCTCAGGAACGAAAAAAGTAGAAGCAACCGAGATCGAATTGCAAACATCAATCGTACGTTCAGGATTGAAACCTATGAAGAGAAATAGCGATTATAACCATCTTGAAACGGTTATTTTATCTAAATCAAGAGAAGAATTAGCTTCTCCACCACCATCGCTTTAGGTTGTTGAGGTGTAGAATACAACATAAATGACCGCTCGAATTTGGCGTTCGCCGTTGCCGACTCCATCGGAAGGCACATATTCCTGCCCATTATACAACCCCCGATAATCAAGTGTGTATTCATAATTCGAATTCCCTGCTTGGGATAAATCAAGCCAATCTGAAATATCAAATCTCCATTGTTTTACGTCTTGACCTGCACACCAGCCGGCACGTCCAAAAGGCCAAGAGCCAAACTGATTTGCAACAACACCATTGTTCACTTCATTTTCGCAACCTTCACTTGAATATACAATCGGATGCCACTCGTAAGCAGTATGCTGGGTACTATTGTGGGTGAGGTAATAGTGGTGTTCATGGTCACAAAATTCTGCACAATTCGCATTATCTTTACCAAAACCATGACCTGTGACCGTTGCAACAATTTCTACTTTTGTGGTCGAGGCAGGAACTGAAAAATTCAAACTTCGAAGATATCGTGATTCATTGTTGTAAGTTCCATCAAATTGACCACCTGAAAATGCGTAAGTAGCATCATGAGAACGCTCTGCTGAGCCCCAATTGCTGAACAGGAATTTAACAGTTAAATCGCCTTTGTTTGCACCACCATATTTGAATCGCCTATCTTGTCCGTCATCAAGCATGAACAAATATGGAGAAATATCCGTGAGCCATTGACCTTCTCTACCATAGGTGGTGATCCATCGTACCATTTCTGTTGAACATGAAGAGGAGTTATTCTCGTCACAAACGTAGAGGTTCGCTAAATAGTCCCATTCATGACATCCACCATATGAACCATCGCTGTTTTGGTATCGATTTTTTCGTTCAAAACAAGCATGTTCGTGATATACCTCAAGTGTGTCATATGCAGAAATATCATTGTCGAGGTCAATTGTTGCATTTGAAAAAGAAGAAAATCCACTTGACCAGCCACCTGCGTGTCTTGAAAAATCAAAGATTGTAATCACTTCAACTGCAGGGTCGGATTCCCTCATCTTAACTGGATATTCCGTATTCCATTGATGAGGTTCGTAGGTCAAATGTTTTGGGTCATTGGATTGAGTTGTCCATGCATACAGAGAACCAGTTTCACGAGCCAGTTGGAATCGATCAATACCGAAATAAAGAGGATTGTTGAATGAGGAAATGATATTCCCCAAACCTCCTTGAGCATTGCTTACATCCATATCGATGTAGTGAATTCTTGAGTTCCAGTGCGATTCTTCTTCTGAAGATAATGCGGTTAAGACCGCAGATTTTCTGTTGACAACATCACTATGGTATGATGAATCAAATGAGCCAAAGAACAATTGTGTGTTCAATGGCAATCGTCGAATAAATGTTCCAGGATTCTGAGCCCATGTTCCTGAATTTGAATTTCCTGAACCGTCTGTATACTTGAACATGAAGAAGTAAACATCATCGCCAGACCATTCATTTTGAAAATTATATGTTCCATCAAGTGTAGGTATGCTAAATTGAGGAACGATTTGCATTGGTCCATTCAAGGTTGAAGCACTTGTAAAGGAAATCGATTCTTGAATGACTGCACATCCAACAGCATTGACAGACCACCGTTGGGGAGAATTTGGACACTGGTCTACATTTGAAAAGACCCCGTCCCCGTCAATATCGGCACATCCTACAGCATTGACTTGGTTTCCAAAGGGCGTTCCTGGACATTGGTCTTCAGCGTCATTAACTCCATCTTGGTCAGAATCTCTTTCTACAGCTGCACAACCAAATGCATCAACATCTGCTGAACCAATTGGGGTGAAAGGACACATATCCAATTGGTCTCCCGTTCCATTTACATCCGATACACCATCGTTATCATCGTCTAAATCCTCTTGCTTGTCGTGACAGCCATCGTTATCAAAATCGGTTTGGCTTGATGCAGTCCAACCTATGATACCCTTTGGGCAATCATCAACTGTGTCATTGTAATCATCATTGTCGTCGTTATCATCCTCGTCAATGTCTTCACAACCATCGCTATCCCAATCGCTGTAAAAGTTTGAAGCCCAACCTGAACGACCAACTGGGCAGAGGTCATTGACATCGAGCACACCATCTCCATCGTCGTCTTCATCCTTATTCGCATCATGGCAACCATCAGAATCATGGTCAGAATCAGGCGTACTCGTCCAGCCGACATCATCTGGGCATTGGTCGTA
>JAUREO010000096.1 GCA_030827365.1 Candidatus Poseidonia sp.
CGAGAGGGTTGCAATTCGGGCCCTAAAATCACTTGAGTCCCAAATCAGTTCCTCTTCTTCCATGAATGGAGGTGAATGATATATTATTTGAGTTATTTGACGGATTTACTCTTGCTCAATGTCGTTGATGGCTCGTGGAAGTCGAAGTGTAAATATCGTCGCAAGCAAGAGGATAAGGGCACATGCGTGGAATGCTGTGTGATAATCGAACGGTGCTTTACCATCAACGGTTGCTACCCAAATAATTCCACCAGTTAACGGACCAAAAATTCTTGCAAATGCACCCATTGATTCAGATGCACCCATCACCTGACCGAGTGGAAATTGTTCCGCTTTTGCAAGTTGAGTAAGAAAACTCGAGGAAGAAGGTTGGAATATTCCGCTACCAAACGCCATGATCATCACGATGGGAAGAAGGACATACCAAGCATACTCGTGTGGAGTATACGGGATAAGGGCCAAACCAGTACCAGTCATCAATGTGGCAATTGGGATGAGTCGTCTTGAGCCAAATCGTTTTGTCAGTGGCCCAATGAGAAAGCCTTGCGTGATAATTCCGATGATGCCAATAAAAGCAAAGATTCGCCCATTTTGTGCCTCAGAAAACGAAAGCCCCCCCTCCGAGGTACTCATTTCGGTAAACAAAATAAACACTGCATGCATAATCGTGAACCCGTATGTGAAGAGCATCGTGACCCAAATCATAGCCCCAACGGATGGATGGCGAAGCATTTTCCAAGCATTTTTGCCCATTTCGTTGAATTGACCAAGCCAACTCTTCGTCGCTGGAACAAGTTCGGATTTTGGCTTTGATTCCTCCAAATAATTCCATGCTAAGATGAAGGCAACAGCTGATAATCCACTTGCAATGACACAAGGCAACAAGTACGGATATGTTTCAAAAATGGTGTTTTGACATACATCCCACCGTTCTGCTGGACTGGAAAATTCTCCACCGATAAAAGGACCAAAGGTAAATCCTAATCCAAAGGCTGCCCCGATCAGCCCCATTCTTGATGCGAGTTGTTGTGGAGTGCTGACATCCCCAATGTATGCCCTTGCTACTGCGATATTACCATTGAAAACTCCAGCCATAAATCGTGCAAAAAAGGCCATCATCAAGGTGTTTGCAAATCCAAACATCGTATAGAAAACCGTATTCCCGATGAGTCCAATCATCAAAATCGGGCGACGACCAATTCTATCAGACAATGAACCCCAGAACGGAGAAAAGAGAAACTGAGCTGCAGAGTATGACGTCATCAAGAGACCAACCCATAGGCCAACCTCAACAATGCCATCTTTTTGTGCTAAATCGATCACGAGGTAAGTAAGGAATGGGATGATGATACCAAACCCAATCATATCGATCATAGTCACGAGAAACAAAACAAGCAAAGCAGACTTTGAAGCATCCTTCTCGATGTCGTTCTGTTCCATATCTCAAGGGAACTCTATGCCCCCTTTCAATGTGTCCGATTTGGCTATCAGAATTTGCTCAATTCAAGCTGATGTTATGCTTGATGAAACTTCGGGAGTGAGTCGGTCGATGACTGCAGTCAAACGCTCGACGAGTCCTGCCTTTTGTTCGTGCTTAATGAGTGCGTATTCCATGACTTCGTCGAGTGTATCAACGGCAACAACCTCAACCATTTTCTCATAGACATCATCGAGAATGACGTCTTGCATATTTGCTCTTGGTACGACGATGGTTTTTACCCCAGACCGAGCTGCAGCCTCAATTTTTGCTGTTACGCCACCGATTGGAAGAACTTCACCTCGCACCGATAAAGAACCGGTCATGGCAAGGTCTTGACGTATAGGGATGTTTTCAAGTGCTGAAATTACAGCTGTAGCGATCGTGATCGATGCTGAATCGCCGTCGACACCATGAGTATCAACAAATTGAATGTGAATATCGTAATCAGAGATATCTTTGCCAGTGAGTTTCTTAATGACTGCACTGACGTTAGTGACGCTCTCTTTGGCGAGGTCAGAAAGGCCTCCAGTCGCGTGGATTTTACCGCCACCACCTTGAGATGGTGTCACAAGTGCCTCAACGGGTAGCATAATCCCACTAAAATCGGAAAGCCCTGAGTTTGCACCTAACACAGCAAGGCCGTTTACTCGACCAACACGTTCACCTGAATTTACAAGCAATGAGTAATCTTTTCTTCGCTCAATCATTCGGTCAGCCACCTGTTGTTCAAGTGGTTTAGCGATATTGCGAGCATCAATCACGTGCTTTGAGGTGGTTAAGGGAGCACCTTCCTCAATAG
>JAUREO010000097.1 GCA_030827365.1 Candidatus Poseidonia sp.
ATGACAATAAATCCACGTTGCACAAGGGCTGAAGAAAAATCGTTGTAACCAGAACTTAACTCATTGTAATCGCCCCAAAACAATACCCAAGGAAAAGGACCATTTCCTGCCATTTGGGCACCGTCGCCATCGCTCATTGCTGGATAAAGCATGCGATAAGCACGGGTTTGAAAACCAAAATTGATCTGAAAATCTTCCTGCCCAACAGGATAATCGGTACCGCTGTGGGAAGGGCGAAATGAAGTATTTTCTTCCATGAGTGCGTGAACGGAATACACCGGTAAGAGCAACACGCAACAAACAATGATTGCACGACACTTCATGGTTCGCTCCACCTAAGATAAACGCGGCCTTTACCTCTATTATTTTCTTCTTATCTTTTGTAAGACCTGAGAACCTTTTCACATTCAATGAGTTGGGCCAATAGTAGTTCAATTGTTGGAAGTTGTTGAGCAAGATGTGGTGCCCAAAGTTGTCGCCAAGCCTCAAGATGTTGGGCAACTAAGAGCCATCGTCCATCAAAAATATCGTTCTGTGGCTGCATCACCGTATGAAGGTCGATGGTCAAGTCATAGGATGCCTTGAAGCGAAGTTTTGGCAAACCCTCAACATCATGTTCTTCAAACTCGACAACACATATTGGCTCTTCATTTGAAAATGATACCTCGTCATGTTGGATTTCCCTTCGGCCCCCCATATAATTGAGGTGCCCCCCCATTGTGCTCCATGCATGAGCGAATGACCGTGCAGCACTTCCTCCTCCGATGATGCCGACGCAACTTTTGGGAGCAACCCCCCGGTGGAGTAGAACGGCAGCCATCCCCAATCCATCGGTGCTCATACACAACCAGCCTTGGCCATCCCAACGTATGGCATTGACCGATTGGATGGAATCAGAACAATCCAAATTTGTAACTGCTACGGATTGAAGTTGATGTTTGAGGGGCGTGGTCAAATTCATCCAAATCTCTTCAAAATCAAACCGATTGGACTTGGGGTGCTCAGTCGTCGGACCAGGCGATGAAAATGGATGAATAGCATGGAATTTTGATTCGACTGATTCGATGGTTCGTGCCTGTGAAGTAGCCTTTTCAATCAGGGTCTTTGATCGGAACTTACCCAGTGGAGCATCGGTATAGAACCAATTTATGTCTTCAGGTAAAGCCCCCGCATACCCCCAAGCCAACGCGTTTTCGATGGTTGATGCTGGAACGATGTCTGGCATACTTACTTGATCGAGCTTTAAGTGAGTGCTCACGAGAAGAAACAGGAGTGGTGAAAGACTTTGCTCGATTGGGTTGCCCGTCACAGCGTATCGAATTGAGCCCACGAATTGAGCAAACATCGAAGGCTTTTGAATTCACCTCCTCCCGTTCACTGCCATCTCAAAGGGCATGGATACAGGGGTAATTTTGAAGAAGGACCGCGTTTTATCACTAGCCATGGCTGAATGGCAAGGAGCACCCCGCACTGAAAACCGACTTGGGATGACGCTCACAAACCTGCTCGGCATTTACTTCTCATTTGCTATGTGGAAAAAATTTGAACTTGCGCTTACTGAATTGTGGGGATGGGCGGTAGCTTCCGTCATCCTCACTGTACTTTTCCTCGGATATCAGGTTGTCAAAGCAGACCAAAAAAACGACCTTGAATCGGGTTATTTGAAAAATCCATACTTAAATTTCATCAAAGATGAAAATGGAGTCTACCAATCCTATGAATATAATATTGAGGAAAGAAAATCCTCGTCGGTCATGACCATGTTTTCATTTCTCTTCATTTTGTTTGTGAGTGAACTCACTTGGTTCGATGTCTTCTTTTGATTGATGTTTTATGGCTGAATTTCACGATGTTGTATTGCTCAAATCAAGAGCAGACTCTGACAATGATGATGTGAGTCCATTTTGGCAGGTTCTTGAGAAAGTTTCGATTCTGATTTCGTTATTTGTTGTCCTCGGCATTGGCTTTGCAATTGAATTACCAGGTTGGGGCATAGCATTATTGGTAGGATTATCACTTGGTCCAATTGTCTATGCTCACCTCTATTTCATCTACATTCGACCTCTCAAGAAAAAACAAAACAATCAAAACATGAGGGATTACGCCACGTGGCTTTTTCCAGGCAAACATGCGTAGGTATTTGTGCGCTAGGTTGCACCAATTTTTGTGAAACTAGCTGCAGATTCTTTCACATACAGATAGTTGCCTCCAGAGTCAAGAATGAACATGTTTTTGGGCAAAAACT
>JAUREO010000098.1 GCA_030827365.1 Candidatus Poseidonia sp.
CCCTGCACTTCTTTTACTCATAAGTTTGAATGGACCGCTGTTCAAAGGAGAAGATGAGATTGTCGTATCACGGATTCGCATTGGTATGCTTTTGGGTCTTGTTGGATTTTGTCTTGCCGTCCTTATGTAAGGCCAATGAATTCACCCATTGCTTCCCATGCATCTGGGTTAATCAGATAGACAAGTAAAGACATTTGAGCCCACATACGATTTTCTGCTTGGTCAAACACGATACTGTTTTCATGGTCCATCACTTCATCTGTAACTTCGTCTCCTCGGTGCGCAGGAAGGCAGTGCATGAAGGCCCAATTTTCATCCATATGTTGAATCAAATCCATGTTGACTTGAAATCCATCAAAAGCTTCGACTTTGTCTTTGAGATGTTCTTCTCCCATTGAAATGAAGACGTCGGTATACACGACATTGGCATCCTTTACTGCTTCAATCGGGTCGTTTGTTGAAAATATACTCGCATCTGTCGTTGATGCAATTTCTTGAGCACGCTTGACAACATCCTCATCAGGTTCATACCCTTTTGGTGTGGCATACTTGAAATCATAACCAAGCATCACTGAAGCAAGCATGTAATCATGCAAGACATTGTTTCCATCGCCTACCCATGCGAGTGTGATTTTTTCATCTCCAAAATGCTCGAGAACAGTCATTAAATCAGCTGCTGCTTGACAAGGATGATGTTTATCTGAAAGGGCATTCAAAACGGGCACCGTCGCATGCTTTGCCAGTTCAACCACATCAGCGTGAGCAAAACATCGGTAGGTCATCGCTCCTAAAAATCTTGAAAGGACTTGGGCAGTATCCGAGACACTTTCTGACGAACCGAGTTGAATATCATTTTTGAGTAAAGTGAGGGGCTGCCCTCCAAGTCGAGAAATACCTACTTCGAATGAAACCCTTGTTCGAGTCGAGGGCTTTTCGTAAATCGAACCAACGGTCAACGTATCAAGAGGCATGAAGTTCAATGCGACTTCATTTCCTGATTTCCATGACGATTTGAATGCAATAGCCCAACGCAATATCGTCTCAAAATCTTCGCTGACATCATCAATGGCAAGTAAATGACGGTCCATGATGTAGGGTTCGTTGTTCGGCTTCTATACATTTTGAAGGGGCTTATTGACGTTCATTCCCAATGTCTTGTGCAAAACCGTCACGTGCATCGCCCATTCCACCAAAGAGGGCTTGAGCAAAGGTAAGAATATCAGCCATTCCGTCTTCAAGTTCTGATGAAAGTGGAGTAAGTCCCGGTGCTTGTGAAAAATTCTGCATCAAACGAAGTTGATTGATGGCAAACTCAGTTCGTTGACCACCTGCTTCTTTGTACAAGGCAAACTCAAGACTTTCGAGTCGTTCAGACCATTCAAGGATGCGGTCGAGGTCTTCTGGCTGGAGTAAATCTGATTTCGAAAGGAAATTTTTTGTCGGAAGACCAAGGCGAAATTCCACAATTGATGAAAGGAGCATTTGGGATACAAATCCGGAGGGTGACCTTGAGAGCATTGGATCGAACAAATAGATGATTGCCGCTTGTTCTTTCCCAAGTTGTTCGATAAGGTGGCTGCTCGCTTCACGAAATGCAAAAAGTTCTACTTGTCCGGGAGTATCAACAACGATGAGTTCCCCCGAAATTGCGTGGAGTTGCTCTGCAACATCTTCGGCTTGAGCAGCAACCAAATCGGCGGCAAGAATTTGTGCCCCATTTGGTCCAAGGTCATATTCATCCATGACTTCGGCGAGTGAAATAAGTTCTCGGACATCAAATTCAGCGTCATAATGAACGCGCTCTGCACCTGGGTCGAGGTTGACTGCGATCACTTCAGTTTCCAAAAACCGTGACCATCGCTGGAACGCAGTAACAAGTGAGGATTTACCTGCACCAGCAGTCCCAACGACAAATAAAACAGGAGGTGAAGCGTTGTCTAATCCAACCATAATCGGGCCTAACGACGACCCTACATGAATGCTGTGATTGATAAATTGGCTATTTATTTCATGATTTTAGGGGAGAATGGTTATGTGTTCAAGATGAATCCGAGATTTTGCCGCCGAGTGTGGCTTATGAGGATTTTATATGACA
>JAUREO010000099.1 GCA_030827365.1 Candidatus Poseidonia sp.
CACAAGTTTCCAATGCTCGACTTGAATACACCGAAGCACCAAATTCATTGAGAACATCGAGACGCGTTTTGCACGAATTTGAAAATGAAAATTCTTGAGTTGACTCGAAATGATGCGTTAACTCAATGGCCATTTCTAGTGGTTGAAGTGTGGATTGTTCACCATCGTATGAATTGGCAAATCGAATCGACCAAAAATCATCATCCAGTGCTTCGTGTTGCACTGCGACGACTTGGCTTGATTGCTGACCTCCAGGTGTTTGAATAGTCAACGTAACATTCTGGTCAAAAGATTCGAATTGAGGTTCAATGATGCCAATAGGGATTATTTCGTACGGCATGATGACGCCTCTTGTTGGAAAACAAGGTAAATTTGCTTCTTTTACGCTCTCATAGGACAATTCAAGGTAGCAAGCAGGAGCATTTGAAATGTTAAGCGAGGAATCACCTAAGTAATGGAGATAGGCAAAAAACAACTGATTTTCGAGATATCCGTCGAAAGTCTCCATCGAGGTTAATTCAAGTGCAAATTCTTCAAACATGTTCACTGGTGATTGGAATTGGATTTCGCTTGAAGTTGAAACACCCAATTCTTCAAACGCCACATTGATTGTGTAGAATCCACTTTCTACTGGTTCACCATTTGAATTCAAAAAATTCCAAGATAAAGAATCAATTTGCTGCTGATCTCCGACATTGACTTCGATGGTGCTTGATGCAAGTTCACAAGGAATCGAGGCTTGGAATATGGATACACCCGTTACAGAGCGTATGTCGAGGTCAACAACGCAAAATTCTGTGAACGTAAGTGATTGTGTCGAATCTTCAGCGTGGTCTATGTAGATATCGATGACCAGTGATTCTCCTGGAGTGTACCACACACCGTTCTCAGGGGTGTCATAAGCGGTTGAAAGGGCATAATTAGGTTCCTCAGCCTGTGCAAAACCGATGAACAGCGAAGCAAAAAAGATGCAAGACAGGAAAAAAGTGGATGCTATCCGCTGCCTCGCCATGTGCATACACAGTACTTCATAGAAATAAAATCCAATGGTGCAAACAATGTGTAGGCGATGTGGAAAATAGAACTGAGCAACATTTTCTTTACTTGGCGGTTTGGCTTCACCATGGGCAATGTGATTTTCGAGAATGAAGAGATTTCTATCGTTCAACAAGAATTAGGGCAATACGAAAATCTCAACCACCTTATCGTATGCAAAAAAACGTGTCAGGCAGCAATTATTGACCCATTTGATGGCCCGTTTTGGCTTGATTACTGTTCAACCAATAACCTTCGACTTGTGGCTATTTGGTTAACGCACAGTCATTGGGACCATACTCGCGGAGTGGAAGCAATCGTCGACCAGATTCCCGACATTCCCGTTATTTTGCACGCAAAAGAAGTCGAACGCGGTTGGGATGGGCCTCTTGATTTTGCACTTTCACATGAGGAATGGACCTCAAGCGAGATTCAAATTGGGGAGATTCTCGTCCATGCGCACCTTACTCCC
>JAUREO010000009.1 GCA_030827365.1 Candidatus Poseidonia sp.
AGGCCCAATCGGGCTTTCATACCTGAAGAATAGGTTCGAACGGGCTCTTGAATGAATGAGCCAAGTTCGCTAAACTCGATAATTTCGGGAAGTTTTGAAATCATTTCTTCTTCCCCATGGCCAAGAATACTACCGTAGAGAATAGCGTTTTCTTCACCAGTTTGATGTCCAGAAAAACCAGTGCCAAGACCTGCAAGAAGGGAGATGTCGCCTGCTGCTTTGCATGTTCCTCGATTCGGTGGATAAATCCCTGAAATAACCCGAAGCAATGTGGATTTACCCGAACCATTTTTCCCAATAATGCCAACCACTTCCCCTTTTTGAATCGTTAATGATACATCATTCAGGGCTGTGAATTGATTTTTTGTTCCTTTTCCAAGATTTTTGAGCCAGCCTAAGATACCTTGCTTTTTTGGAAAATGAAGCGTGACATTCTCAATTTCGATAGCATTTGAACTCATAAGTGCTTCACCGCCTCTGCTTCAAATCTGTTGAAGAGCATACTTCCAATGATCCACATCGTGAGAGCAAATCCGATAGAAATTATCACACCTAACATAGGTATTGGAAGTGCTGTTCCTTCGATGCCATGCCTCACCATTGTAAGTGGTACAACCATTGGGTTGAACAAGACAAATTGTTCAAATGCACCACGCCCTACTGCCATTTCATACGTCCACATCACTGGGGATACGAAAAATCCAGCACGCACAATAAACCGGAACAAATGTTCGATGTCTTCATACATACAATTTAGTGGAGCAAAAGCCATGCCCAATCCGATTCCAAGGAAGCCAGCGAGCAAGATGCTCAATGGAATGTAAATCAAATAGATGGTCAATGGCAAATCATACAGATAAATGATGGGAACAGCAATCAATGCACTCATCATCGTGACAACAATCACACCAAGGATAGACGTGATTGGAAAAATAATCCTCGGGAAGTACACCAAATGTATGGTTTGTCTATTGCTCGTCAATGAAGTAACTGAACCGGTGAGTGAACGTCCAAAGCAACTCCAAACAATGACGCCAAGTAAGACCCAAATGGGGTATAATTCATCAGGATTACCTGCAATCATGACGAACAAAAAGTAATACACGCTTGCAAGAAGCATCGGTTCAAGAACAGTCCAAAGGTAACCTAAGGCTGCGTTTCGATATTTCCCCCTTATCTCTCGACGAACTAAATTTCGAACTAAAAATCGATGTTTTAACACAACACTGAGGTTGAGCAATGGAGACTTCCAAGACGGATATCTTAAACCAACATTACGAAGTTCTTTCGATACTTCATCGTCGGCCATATTGACCCGTTATGGAGAGGGGTTTATCAAACAATTTTAGCAGGTTCACATTCATAACCCAATTTTGCCTAAGAATCGCATGGCCAAGAATCGTGTTCTTCGTCCAAACGCATCTTACATTGAATTGCGAATGGGCATGCCAACCGCGAATGTTTCCCATCCTGACGATGCAAGTCTATCCAAATCAAGCACACGACGCCCGTCGTAAACTCGTTTTGCCTTCATTGTTGCTCCTAACGCCTCCCAATCGAGATTCAGAAATTCTTGATGGGCGGTAATGAGAACGGCAATATCCGAGGTATGTTCATCATACATTGGGTTCACGCTCTGGACGAAATCAGGCAAATCTTGTTCTCCTAAGTGCGGGTCCCAAACAGAAACATGGATGTTTCTTGATTGAAGTGCTTTGGCAAGAGGCTCAGCGGGTGTTTCCCTTGGGTCGCCAACACCCGGCTTGTAGGACCAACCGAGGAAGAGAACTCTTCCTTGACCAGCTGGAATATGGTTGGTGTACAGAATTTTTTCGATGACTTGGGCCACGTGCTGAGGCATGGTACGATTGACTGCACGTGCTGCGGTGATGAGTTCAGCAGGCACACCGACATCCTGAGCACGTTGCATCATGTAATATGGGTCGACAGGAATACAGTGGCCCCCGACTCCTACACCGGGGGTGTATCGATGAAAATTCCACTTGGTTGATGCCGCATCGAGTACATCTTCGACATCGAGATCAAGTTCAGGAAAAATTCGCGCAAGTTCATTGACCAAAGCAATATTGATGTCGCGTTGAACATTTTCAATCACCTTAGAGGCTTCAGCGACTTCGATTTTTCCAACATATCGAACATCCTCCGAAGTGAGATGGCGATACATTGCGACGAGGTCCTGACCGACTTCCTCACTTGAACACCCCACAACTCGTGCAACTTGGCGAACACCGTGAGCAGGGTCACCGGGATTGAATCGTTCAGGGCAATAGGCGAGTTCTACGTCAACCCCGTTGACCAGTCCTCTTTTTTCTAATTCAGGTAGCCAGGTTTGTGCTGTGACACCGGGGTAGACCGTCGATTCAAGCACAACTATGGTGCGAGAGCCACGCTCAACGGCATTGAAAACATCACATCCAGCATTTCGAACATATGACAAATCTGGCTTGAGGTCTTCAGTAATAGGCGTTGGCACCGTGACCAAAATGACATCGCAATGAGGAACTGCTTCCTGCGTCTTTGTGGTAATATTCCATCTTGGATCCGACGCGTGGGGAATCAAGCCTTCGACTTCGGGGTCTCCTGTCGGGTTTTTTTGAGCATTGATATAGGAAACCGTACGTTCTGAAATATCGACGCCCCATACCGTGAATCCCGCATCAAAGAATCCTATGGCGGTTGGTAATCCAACATAACCAAGGCCAATGATACCAATGGAGATGCTTCGTTCTTCCACGGATTTGGTGAACGCTTCGTTCCACCCCATGAACCAAGACCGATGGCTTTGGTTCTTCAATCCAATGGATAGACATTGAAAAGAACCATACAATTGCACTCCTTGAGGTTGTACAACGGTCGTCACCTAATACATTGAAGGTAGTGGTATGGAGGTTCTTTGGTTATCGATTAGGAAACGAGATGACCTATGTTCATCAACGCAGCAAGGCATTCTCAGCATTCTTGCATCGAACGGTCACCGTGTCCGTTTTGTTGGCCCCGCAGGCACTCATGGACAGGGGTTTTTTGATTGTGAACACATCGAATTGCCTCAAAAAAACAAATGGGGAAGGCGCACTTCGAGTTTTGCTCAAGAAGTCATAGCGTGGCTTGAAATCGAGGCACCGACCTGCGACCTCATTTTTCTCGATTGGCCATTGTACACTTTTTTGCGTTCAGCATTATCACGCCTACCCGCCCCCAAAATACTCATTGACAGGTCACCACCAGCATCTGTGGGCATCCTCTCCACGGCCCAATGGAGCCATTGGAAGCAAGCTTGGAAAGCCGCTTCAAAGGGTTACTTTTCTGCAGGGTGTGTTGTTTCACCATCCCACCGTGCCTTTGTGACCCGTCGTTATGGAGAGATTCAAGCCCCGCTCATCGAAATTCCTGCAGGGGTATCGGTATGTTCAGATGAACCACGCCCATATTCATCCCCCGTAGAATTGGTCTACCATGGACGGCTCGATAGAAACCGGGGGCTTTCCACCATGTTTGAATTCGTAAATATGGCAAAAAAGCGTGGCATTGCTGTCCGTTTGACCTTGTACGGCACTGGAAACTTTGTTGAGAGTATCAAGAAAAATCAGAGTGAGCAGATTCACTATGGGGGCAACATCGAACAACATCGAATGCAATCAGAACTTGAAAAGTTTCATGTTGGCTTGCTTCCTATGCCAGCATCCAAAGTGTGGTCGATTGCAAGTCCACTCAAACAAAATGAATATCTCGCCGCAGGCTTACCCATTCTTGGAATTGACCATGATGGCCATAGAATGGCAGGCCAAGGTGAATATGTCCAATTGTTTTCTCAAAAAGATTTTTGTTCTTTTGCTGTCCAGTTCTTGGACCAGTTAGACGAATCGTCGTACCACCAATTCTCTAAGAATGCACTCGATTATGCCAAGAATCATTGTTTATGGGAACAAAGGTGCAAGGATGTCCTCGACTTTCTTTCTTCATTACAAGAGTGATTCGTACACACTTCTCCATTGCTGTTGAACGTTCTCAATTTGACTTGAAGCGTACATTTCGACATGTTCTTTGTGTTGTAGAATCTCAAGGATTGTGTTTTTCCAATCCTCGATGGTATTTGTTCGAACCCGATGCATACCAGAAATTGGAAACACGTGTGGTGAGGCAAGTACCTTCGTTCCACAGGCGAGGGCCTCAAGCGCAACCATAGGCTGACCTTCAAAATCGGAAGGAATCAATACAATTTCAGCGGTGTGAAAATGCGTAAGTAACTCTTCTTCAGAAACCCATCCAAGACGGTGAATGTTGCCTTCTTGTTTGCCGCTGACCCCAGTCATCCATAACGATACAGAGGGGCCGATCTCTTTGGCAATTTCGACTGCAAAACTATGATTTTTCGCGGGAACATCTCTTCCAAGGAGAAGTAATTTTCCTGGTACCTTTTCGATCTCAGGTCGAGGAGAAAAACGAGGGTGAACTGGATTTGAAATTGAAGTGATTGAGGGCGCGAATGGCTCAAACTTTTCCATCCAATCTTCACTTAGTACAACGAAACGAACTCCAGGGTCGTTTAATATGGCGACAAACTCCTGCATTCTTTTTGATTTGGAAGGATTGGTTTTGTTGTGTATCAACCAAGTGTACATCTTTCCACTATGGAGGTGAACGACACATGGAAGGTTGTTTTTGCGTGCATGGTTCAAGAATTTCTTTTTACGAATCCAAGACCAATCCGAAGCGGTATGGAGGTGTATGACATCTGGTGTTTGGTCTGAGTTGCATATCGCTTTGAATGTTGAAAAAGACAATCGATATTGTCTCCATTTTGATACAATTGAACCTTCTTTGTGTGTCGTTAGTGCAGAGGCATACCAACCATCTGGAGGAAATTCAACGAGCGTTCTCATGACAGTTCGCATTCCACCGTTGGACTCATATGGTCCGAGGTGAAGCACTCTTGGCATGACTCATGGTGTGGGCTTGAACACATCAATGTAGGTGGCTAAATGTTCGATTGAAGCCGAATTGAAGCACAGGCCTCAAATGTGTTAATCTCTTCAGAGAAGTGTGCGTTTACATCCGCCTCTTATTTTGGAGGCCGTATTTTTTTTGTGGTGCACGATGCCATTTTTGTTGTATGAAATTCGTTCGAGGCAATGGAAAAAGAAGTTTGTGTTACAGCGCCCCCAATCAATCGTCAAAGAGCAAAGTCTGGTTCTTTTATTGCCCGTTTGGAATGAAGAACGTTTGATTGAGCGAAAACTCAACGATTTGGCCTCTCAAGGTGTTCGAGCATCTTTGTTGCTTATTGATTCAGCATCGACCGACAGGACGCTTGTGAAAGCACAAGATTGGCTCAAGCGACATCCTCAGGCTTTTACTCAGGTAAAAATCGTCACCATGTCGAAACGATTAGGGAAAAGTTCAGCGGTTCAATTGGCTCTCAAACATATTCAGACCGATTTCAAGCATGACATTGTGTGCATGACCGATGCGGATGCAACCCTTGAAAACGATGCATTGAAGCGAATGATGGCGTGGTTTTCGGAGAAGCAAATCGGAGCTGTTGGCGCATTGCCCAACAGGCAATCTCAGCGAAGAGATGAGGAACTTCATCGCACATTTTGGGACGAATGGAGGGTTCGTGAATCGTATCTAGATAGTACGCCGTTTCTCGAAGGCTCATGCATGATGTGGAGGTCTGAATTGGTGTTTCCAGACGACATACGAACACAATCCAATGCCGATGATACTCAAATCGCCCTTGCAGTCCGAACCAAAGGCTATCGTGCCATTGTGGATGAAGAAATTCACTTTTCAGATATTGCTCCTTGGTCTCGTAGTGAACAATCAAAGCAAAAAATACGACGGGGCCAAGGCTTGCAAAGGGCCCTTCTCCGCTACCGCCCTGTCATGATTTCGAATAATATTGGGGAATTTCGTAAGGTGTTCAGAATGCAGTTTCACGCCCTCATTCTCGCTCCATTACTGATTGTACTAACCATCTCTGTCATGCTTGTACGTTGGGTGCAATATTTCCTCTTTGGTACGCCAACACCAATTTTTGATACGGTTCTCACAATGGTTGAAATTCTTTTCTTATCGGGACTTATTTTGATACGATATCTAAAGACAAACATTCCCATCGTCACATTAGCCGGTGCATGGTTCTCGAGCATGCTGTTTTTACAACGTGGGCTTTTTGATATCGTTCGAGGAAAATCCCATCACATGTGGGACCAACTTTCCGAACCAAGAATGCTCGATGTCGAGTTCGATCTTTGATTCGACATCAAAAATTAGATTTGAAATGAGAAAAAAAGGGGGCCATCCCGCCTGCCGAAGAAGGCGGGATGGCAACGGAGCACGATTTGTGCTGTCATGAATGTTGACTCAATTCAGTTATTTCTAACTTCACTCAGCAGCAACATCGTTTGTTGTATCGATGATTTTACCTTCACGTGTGTCGGTAATGGTCACGTCGATTGAACAAGCAGTGTTACAAAGGTCTTGGCCGTTTTCCTTGATTCGGAAACCGTCACCAGCACTGAGAACAGTGTCGGTGGTGTCTGTACCAAACTCTTCAAGCATACAAGGTGCGGTACCTTCGATACCTGGGTTGTCGCATGTTTGTGGTACGCCGCCATCGATTTCGATCTTGACCGAAATTGCTGACCAGCCGATGTCCTTGCCTTGGTCCATTGTAATTCGGATGAGGTAGTCATTAGCGTCTGTGCCTGGGTTTCCAGAGTCATCTTCACCTGTAAATTGGTAAAGGGTTAGGTCACCACTTGCGTTGCCCTCTGCGAGTGAGCTTGCCCACACGTAGAGAACACCAGCCAAAACCACGGTAATTGCAACCATGAGGATGGTTGCGATAACTGGGCTGACTGCCTCATCGTTTCTGTTTTCGTTTTTCATATTTTTGTCCTCCTTCCCCATTCGGGGTAGCCACCCCTAACGCGATTCTTGACTTAAACGAATCGGTTGGGATGACTCATTAAATCGTTGTTTTTAGACGAAAAATAGCGGTTTTGAAAAATCACCAACTCCCCCGAAGCCAGCCCGAGTGGTACAAAGTGTTTGTGAAATCTTGAAATGAAACCAAAAATATAACATTAGAAAAATTGGGTGAACAGGGTGAGAGTAACGCAGAGGGGATGGGATGCACTCAAACGAGAACTTCAACAGCCCTGTTCATGTGAGGGCATACTTTCACAGTTTATATTAATTATTTAAAATCATCAAAAAATTCCCGATTTTGATTATTCAACGGTCAATATTTCAGGTCCACCATCGGTTACATACACAGTATGTTCAAATTGGGCTATGTTTCCACCATCTTGGCAAGCAAGCACATGATATGTTTCGAGGAAACGAATACTCGTCAGTTTTTTGATCAATGCATTCCATTTGCTTTGCCGATTATCTTCATCAGCATCTGGAAATGGTTTTTCAAGCATCGGAAATGCCCAACGTTCTGCAAAAGGAAGAGTGTTGTACCGCTCTTCTAAATTCCTCGCAAGTTGTGCCCCAAGGGGTTTGAGTTGATTTTTTGCTCTGGCTTTTCTTGAAGATGTAAGTCCAGTAATTCGATAGATGTTTGATGAGTTGGACGGGCCGAGGTTCTTGATCAGTCCTGAAGAGCCGGTTGTATTGAACGGTTCAACAGCGTAGAAAGCACCTTCTTCGACCACACCACGGAATCCTTGGTGTTCTGGTCCACAAGCATACGATGGAACCGAAACTCCAGCATGGAGTTCCCAAGGTTTGAGTTGATGTCCGCATAGATTTCGAATGGGCTCAAAACCCGCATCGATTGAAGGTTGGGCTGCGGCTTCGCCTACTTTGTACCATGGAGTTCCAGGGTGTAACATTTCCACCGCTGCATCTCTTGCTTCTTTTGCTGCTTTAATTTGTTCAGTATGATTGTTTGAATTCCCAATTTCGATGGTAAGAGCGTTATCTCCGATGCAACCTTTGATATGAACGCCAAAATCGATTTTTACCAAGTCACCTTTTTTGAGCACCATTTTACCATCCCAATCAGCAACGCCTTCAACCGAGTGGTTGGTGGTAAAGTGTGCTGCTAAATCGTTTACGGCAATGGTAGCAGGAAATGCTGGCTTTCCCCCATGCCTGTGGATATAGCGTTCTGCAGATTCGATAATCTCGTGAAAAGTGACACCAACCTTGAGTTCGTCCTTCATCGCCTCAAGGGTTCGGCGGGCGACATGTCCAGCATCTCGCCAATACTTGATTTGTGCTTCTTCTGCCATTTGACCACGATATTTGGAGGTAAAATGTCTTTGCTCATAATAGTTGCTTTTTTTAGAACGAACAAAAATCAAATCAAACATCTTTTTTTCCATCAAGCCAACGGCGAATTTCAATTTCAGAAAGAACCCCTTCTCGTAAGATTTCGATGTTTGTACCTTCGATACGAACAAACGTACTTCCATGCCCCCCTGGGCATATACCCGACAGAATGGCAAATGCTGGAAGACCGAGTAATTCGCCCGCTGCCTCTGCAGAATCACATGGCGTTTCACCAGCTTCATTTGCACTGGTCGCCGTAATCGGCCCTACTTGCTCGACCAATTCACGGGCTACCGGGTGGGCAAAACATCGAACAGCGACCCATTGTCCGCCGAGGCGGGCATCCAATTCTCGATGTGCCTTGAGCACGAAGGTCATCGAACCTTTGGGAAAATGTTGCTCGATTTCGTAAGCAATTTCTGGAACTTCAACCAAAGTACTCGCTTGCTCGAGGGAAAGCACGCCTAAACTCACTGGTTTACTTGGGTCTCTTTTTTTGAGTAAAAACAATGCATCAAGCCCTTCTTTTGTGGGTAGCGCTCCAAGCCCGGGTAATGTGCTCGTTGGATAAGTTACAACCCCATAGGCTTTCAAATGATCAAGAAACAATGGGTCGATCATCGAAGTTCACAAATCCTGTTGAACCCATATGCTCAAATGTCGACTGGCTAATTCTTCCGCAAGAGATTTGTCGGTGGTCTTGATGAGCAACTGTCCGCTTGGATAAAGGGTCATATCACATTGACCAGTAAATGTCCAGCACAATCTGTTTCGGACCTCAACTTGAAAACCATCTGCTTCGATACATTCTCCAGTGCGTTCAAGGGAAAAGACACCCTTAATCTCAGGAATAATTCGCCAAGAATTTTGATTGCCACATAGTTCCATCGAAAATCCATTTGACATATTCACATCTCCAGATTATTTCTTTGAAATCCATCTGTACGTTCTCTGCCCTTCGTATTCTTCGTTTTCTGCAACATCAACGAGTGCAAACTCCTCAGTGGGCGGAACTACACTCTCCTCTTGGATACCTTTATGCAGATTTTCGTAGGTTAAATGGTCGATTGCAATTCGTCCCGCAAGTCGTTCAAACAGATTCCACCGTGCAACGACTTCCCGCCAACCAGGTTGAACAATCGCTTCGAAAACTTTCGCCTTTGCACCAGAACCGTAACCGCACAGACCAAACGTTGCCCCATCGATATTTTCGTTCTCTTCAAGGTCTGATTCAAGGGTCGACATCAGGGCAAGGAAAATAGATCCCGTGTATTGGTTGCCGATGAGACTTGATGCCCTTTGACCCTTCTCGATTTTTGTGGCATGGAAATGGAGATATTCGGGAGTTTTTGAAATCGAACGTCGATAGACATCCATTTCTTGCTCATATATTTCTTTGTGACGTTTCTGTTGTTGTGTCGGTGGGTTTGGTGGTTCTCCGATTTGAAGAAGCACATCTTCCCAAATTGGCGTACCTATTCTGTCATGTCGAAAGACATCAGGAAACATTCGTTTGGCTTGGAATGCGTAAGGTAAGTGCATGATGATTCTCGACCATTGCTCAGTGAGTCGTTCATCCCCATCTTGCCATCTCTCCATTCGTTCTGCACGTTCCATGAAATTGTGAAACGCTTGACGAACCGCATCTTGATAACATCGATTTGAAAATTGGCCATCAAAAATCGGCTCATCTCGATGGACACTCACAGTTTGTTCACCGTGTGCAAAAATTCCGAGCCTTCGGACTGTTGATTTCGGTAAATGGCGAATCATTCGTTCAACGATGCCTTTCCTGACGGTTTGACCGGTTTCTTGTGCCAAGTCCATCACGCTTGATATGACAGAGCGAATTGAAACCTTTCGTCGAGGCTTGAAAAAATCATGGACAGGCGTCGTTGAGACACCCCAACAATCTGGTATTTCCAAGAGCCGCGGGTTCTGGCGGATAAGGAGGGCACCACCTCCTGCTCCCTGGGTGTATTCACCGCTTGACCCAAGATCATACTTCGCATTGTCGGAGAAAATTACGATACCGATTCGTTCATCTTTACCACTCGGGCGAGCAGCCCAATCAAGTGTCGTGTGGAGTGCATCAACACCACCAATGCAGGCAAAGGTCATATCAACAACATCACAATTTCGAAAGCAATCCTCACCAAAGCGTTCAGCATACCTTTGAGTCAGCATGTCGAGGATGTATGTAGCAGTCGGTTTTGCACCATCCAGAGCAGATTCTGTGCCAAGATACATCCGTCCAATCGTGCGTGGGTCGAGGTTATTTCTATCGATGAGACGCATGACGGCCATAGCCCCCATAGTTGCCGTATCTTCATGCACATCGGGAATCGACATCGCTTGAAGGCCGAGTCCTTTGTTCAGTTTGTCATAATCTTCACCTCGCAATGCTGCGAAATCCTTCATGTCAAGGTACAATCTTGGAAAATGAATCGCAATATCATCAATGCCTACACTCACAACAGTATGTTGAGTCATGACGTTCACCTTTAGTGGTCAGTTGGCCTTTGGGGTGGCCCACTTGGGGGCCCGGAAGGAGGCCCGCTTGGAGGCCCGGACGGTGGCCCGCTTGGAGGCCCGGACGGTGGCCCGCTTGGAGGCCCACTTGGGGGCCCGGAAGGAGGCCCGCTTGGAGGCCCAGAGGGAGGCCCGCTTGGAGGCCCAGACGGTGGCCCGCTTGGAGGCCCAGACGGTGGCCCGCTTGGAGGCCCAGATGGAGGCCCAGATGGAGGCCCGCTTGGAGGTCCAGTTGGCACTTCGGAAGGGGCTTGAACAAGAGGTGCAGCTTCCACGTCAGGGGCTTCGATGAGGGGAACTTCTTCTGATTCAGGCTCATCAATAATCTCGGGTTCTTCATTCGATGATTCAATTAGCTCAGGGGCCGAAATTGGAGAAAGATCGAGTTGAGGAATTGGTGCAGACAAAAGAGGGTCGGGTTGAGGGATTGGTGCAGACAAAAGAGGGTCGGGTTGAGAAGATGCAACATCCAAGACAGAAGGTTGTACCGGTTCTTCGATTTGGGTTGGCTCAGAAGGTTGCTCTTGCTGCCAAGGCGGTATTCTTGGGCCATCATCTTCATCTTCAAGCTTGACCAGTGTTCCTCCTCCAGAGGCGTTTTCAACAAAATAATCGGTCATAACAATGCTTGAAGGATCGATGAGTCCCCTTTCTTCGACATTTCCAAAATCACCAAGATTGGCATCAAACGCACCAGTGAATAAACTTGAACCAATCGAGTTCCCCAACGACCGAGATTTTGGTTTTTCATATTCAAAATCTCGAGGATATGGTCCCAAAGACATCTTGGTTGACCCAGATGACAAGGTGCATGACCATTCTTTTTGGCTTGGATGGAATTCAAATTCAAAATTTCGTGTGAGTCCCGGACCGATAGACGAAATACCTTCTTTGGGCTCAAATGTGTTTTTACCCATCGAAATTGAAGCTTGAATACCGCCGACAGGAATGGCAGATTCATTTGTGAGTGCTACAACTACTTGAATCACATCTTCATCGTCATCATCGATTTCCAATCTGGATGAAATTAAGTCAATGCTCAGTGAACCGGATTTTGCGTGGTGTTCGTCAGACATGTGGCTCACTCGATTAAAGGGGTAGCACCATTATACTTCAATTGCTTGTTAAAATTATCCTTACCTATCCAAGTTTATGTCTGGTATCGATTGGAAGTGACCAATCAACTGCAGCAACAGTGTTATGCTTCTTGTCAATATGCGTTCTGTACTCAGCAGATTTCATTTGTGCCTCAAAAAAATCTCGAACACCAAACCAGAGCCATCCAAAAATTGGAATCAAGTACATCATTTTTGAAAAGGCTCTTGGGCCCCAATGATGAATTTCAAGTGCAGTTCCGTTATCATGTACGATAGCGATGCGGAATGCCCGTTGACCCAGCGAGCGTCCAAATTTCCGTCCTGTGTATTTGAAGTAAAGATAATGCGAACCAAACAAGATGACCCAATTTACAAGAAAAAAGGCGGTGGTGCGACCACCTTCAATGACCATTGCATATTTTGGAATTGTTGAAAGAAATTGACCTTGGGTCAGTAATTCAATGACGAGAACCAACAAGACGACATCTGTTACAAAAGCAGCGACTCGCTTCCATGCGGGGGCGATGAGCATACCGTCAGGAGCTGAGGAAAGAATACTTTGGGCAAGTGTCCCACCTTGATACACTCGCACTGGACTATCTGCCATAAACCTCTGACTCCGCTTTCGTTTTTGAATTCCTGTATGCTTCAACTCGTGATATGCCACGCAAACAATTTCGATTCTTCCATCCATTCAAGATAACTTTTCCAGTTATGGTCGTATTGCAATGTTTGTGGATGGCCAAGGAGAATGAGACCTCGTCTTGCTCTTGTGATCGCCACATTGAGTCGTCGAAAATCGGAAAGGAATCCGACTTCCCCATCTTCGTTTGCTCGCACACAAGAAAAAACGATGACCTCCTTTTCCCGTCCTTGATAGCCGTCGACACTTTTGATTTCAAGCCCTTCAAACCGACCACCAATTTCTCGGCTTGAATGTTCATCAAACAATTCCTGAATGAGTCGGACCTGACCATTGTAAGGGGAGATAATACCAATGTCCGAAGGCGTAATATCGCCAGGTTGAACGAGTTCTTGTACAATCGAATAGACCATTGCAGCCTCATCTCTATTTCGTTTGCTTTTTCCCTCTTCTTCGACTTCTTCAACACCCATCACCGGGACAAAGGCAACAGGTTTGTCCCAATTTGGCCAAAGAAAACCTGCTGGACTTTGACGTTCTTCTCGAGCACAACCATCAAGTAAACGATTCTCGTAAAACCGAGCACTCGGAAACTCCCGAATTGCAGGGTGCATTCGGTATTGTGTGGTCAACATTTGAGTTTCAAGACCACATGCAAGAAGTCTTCGGAACAATGAAAAATTCAACCCTCCATCTTCAGCCGTTTGACTGATGACCGTTGGCGGTAACTGCTGTTGATCGCCAACAAGGATGAGTTGTCGAGCCCCTTTGCAAATGGGCACAAGCGATGATGGCTCCGTGGCTTGTGTGGCTTCATCGATAAGGACAATTGGAAATCGTCGGTCAGCGATAATGTTGTGTCCGCAACCAACTGTTGTTGCACAAATGATCTCTGCTTTTGACAAGACATCATCTATAACCTCCCTTTCGATTCTTCGAATTTGATTGAGAAGTTGCCGCGAGTCTCGGTGGGCTAAACCCTTTTCTTTTCCCTTAAGTGATGCCATTTCTCGATTGAGTTCACGAAAATCATCTCTCAAATCATCAAGTTCTTCCTGTCTATGGTGGGCATCGACATGTGCGTCAAGGGTAGCATCGCGTAGATGGTCTCGAACCTTTACAGGACGCCCAATTCTGAGCGCATTGATTCCTAAATCAAGGAGCCCCTCGAGTAAATTATCCACTGCGACATTTGATTCAGCAGTTGCTAAGAGTGGCTGGCCTGAGGTTTGAGCCAAATACGCAAGAATTCGTATTGCAGTGAATGTTTTTCCTGTTCCAGGAGGGCCTTGCACAAGGGTCAGTCGTTGCTGAATTGCTGCTTCAAACGCTTGTTTTTGTGATTCATTTAGGCCAATTTTCCAATCTTGAGTGAGGGAACTTTTCGTTTTCCCATGGATTTCAGGCGGTAGTTCAGCACTTGCTTTCATGTCATGCACAGTTCCAAGAATCAAGTCTCGGAGTGGCGTGGAGACTTCGCGTTCTGTAGAATGAAAAGAGATGAGTGCTTGGTGCATTCTATCATGTGCCACTCGATTTGCACCACGGTCCAGTCTCCAGTACCCCTTCTTCAGGTCTTTTGGTCGGTCGGTAACTACCACTCTCAGTCGTTTTTGATGTTGATCGAGAACCACCCCTTCAACGACTTTTTCATCCCACGGACGTGTTCTCGAAATGAGAACAATATCCCCATTGGTGAATCGATGGTCTGGTAGATTGACTCGTTTTGGATGTTCAAAAACGAGAATATCATCACCAAAAAACCGACCATTTGTTCGGGCAGTCATATCAAAAAGTGCATAACCAGAAGAAACCAGACGGTGTTTTGTCCATGTTTTCCATCGTTCTTCAACGAGGGCAACTTCATCATCCAATTCGATGCGAATTAACTCAGTCATTCGGTCAAAATGATCTTGACTTCTCGACCACTTTGCTGGAATTTTTTCACTCAAGTCGACTTTTTCTTGAGGGAGAGCGGCGCTGTTGAGGCGACTCACTTTCCCCTTCTTCATGGTAAATGCGAAGCATCTTGCCTTCAAGAGTATATGCCTGTGGATTGATGTTTAGGTTAATCGAAAGACCCCTATTCTTAAACCCGAATTATCCCGCCCGATGTATTGGGTGGGTGGATGTTCAAGAGAAAGACATCATCATCAAAACATCTGCCCAAGGTGCAATGTCCATATTGTGAGTTTGAAAACGATATTGGGGCTGAAGAATGCAAACAGTGTTATTACCAGTTTTCTCAATCTGCACGAATGCAACCTGTCTCAGCCATGTCAACACCAAATTCCGAGATTCTCGATATTTTATTATCGGATAGTGAAGAAGAAGAATACGAACTCATGGCCGTTGAGGCTGTGCTAAGCATAGATGATGTGGTCGTCGATGTTGACCAGTATAACATACTTGATTCACAAGATGGAGAAGAACCTGAAGAATTTTCCTTTTTCCCTGCAAGCGGCCCTACCTTGACTGAAACTGTCGAATCAACTCCATACGTCGATGAAGAATTGAATATTGAAGATGCTCCAACGGATGTTGTCCATTTTGAAATACAAGCGGTTGACCCTCTTGAACAAGTCCCTGAACCCGTTCATTCTGGAAGAGGTCATTTATTTTCTCCAGAAAATAATGCTCCATTAGATCAAGATTTGACAGAAATCATGCAACCACCGGAACAAATCGAACTGTTTGGAGAGCCGAAGCAACAGAATGTTGCGGTCCCACTTGTTCAAATCCCACAGGTTCATGTTCCAGACCTCGATGACCTCGACCTCGACGATCTGGACTTTGGTGACCAGGTAGCCACGTCGTCAAGTGTAGAAGAAACGATCATTCCTCTTGTCAATGCTGAAGGATCCAGTTCTCCTCATGAGGATGAAGTTGAATCTTCGCCTGCCGAACAACAAGAAATAGTTTCACCCGAACAGCAAATTCAAGCATATGCAAATCCTCATCGGATTTGGCCTTGGGGTGCACAAGAACCGTGGGAAGATGCTGTAGTCGTGCGAGAGGTGGTGGGCATCATGGAAGCGATTCAACACGGAAAAATAGACGCAGCAGCGCGTTTACTCGATGAATTGGGCCCTCATCTCACTGTGAATCTTGATGTTCTTCAACACATTTGTGTCGCCTTACAATATGTGAACAGAATCGAGCACTCAAAGTGGGTCGCAGAAATGGCATATAGAACATATCCCGAACACCCATCCACAATTGAAGTGAAGAAATTGATTCTGGGGGACAACAAATAATGTTCACACCGATTCTTGAGATGCCTAACGGCTGTTCGCTTCAGATAGCACAAAGAAAGCATTTGACAGAACTCATGCAAGCGTATCAAGAAGACCCTGAATCCGCTCAAGCAGCTTTGCCTTGGTTGGAACCCAAAATCGACATCCATCGACAATTTCGTGACATGTTATTTGATATCGAATTGAAGTTTGAAGATGATACCATTCATTTTTGGGTGATTTTTTCAAAAGACAACGAATTCATTGGAATGGTAGGCCTCGGTGATGAGTTACAACTTGAAACCTCATCCTATAATCTTGGATATTGGGTGAGGAAGCCATTTCGAAGGCAAGGAATTGCCAAACTTGCAGTTCAACGAATTTTTGAATGGTTGGAATCAAGAGGCAATGAAACGTTTGTTGAAATCGCTGTGCATCCAAGAAATGAAGCGGGGATAAGTACAGCTGAGTCAATTTGTATCGAATGGTCCGGAGATAGGATTTCTGAATATTTTGGAATCGAAGTACGAGGACGGACTGTACCGCACCATCTTTTTGTCATTCACCTTCCACGGGGTGAAGGCGATTGAATTCATGGTTGACAATCGATTCTGATGACTTGCGCCATCTCCCAATCTATCAAGGTCATCCAACTCGAAGCAAGAACACTTATTCCGGGAATAAAGATGAGTTGTCCCGTGAGTTTCGACTCGGTTGGACTGGTTTTGTCAATTGGATGCACACACATGATATGGGCATCACGCTCTTTGTCATAACAGATTTATTTGAATCGGAAGAATTTTGCATGTTCATTTCGCAGTTGCTGACCGATTTTTCAGACAGAATAACATTTGGTTGCCATGGCCATACTCATCGCAGTTGGTCTGCTTGGCCTCGTGATGACCAAGGTTTTTCCACCATGCTCGAAACATCAGAATCCATTCTTACCACAAAAGTGGGTTCACACTATCGTAGGTTTTTCCGAGCACCAAACGGATATATTGCACCATGGATGGCCTCAATATTATCAAGACACGGATTTTTAGTGGATAGTTCCATCAACCCTTCTTGGTTGGTCAAAAAGAAATCTGCGAGTTCATGGAAAAAGGTCCGTAAAGCCATGCTAGAGCATGGAATCGTTGAACGAGAATGGTTGACATCGTTTGGGTTACCTTGCAATGGCCCAGCTCTTTTTCGATTTCCTCTCGCGATGAACTCAAAGCGGGCTTGGAAGAATGCTCCTTCTGTGTTGAAGTCAATTGAATTAGAGAAGGTCGTTAATGAGCAAGAACATATCGTGACATTGTATTGTCATATTCTTGATTTTGCTCGCAAAAATGGAACATGGGTGCCCCCGCTTTTTTAGGATGAAGTTTGATTGGACAAACTGAAAAGAATTAGAGTGTGATGTCTGTTCTTTCCGATTCAACACCCAATTTTTCCTTTGCTAAAATGTAGACTCCCGTGTCAATTTTACCCTCGCGAACCAAGGAAGAAAGAGCCGCAAGTGCTACTGAACTCCCATCGATTTCAAAAAAGCGGCGGAGCGATTCACGAGTATCAGAACGGCCAAATCCATCGGTACCAAGGACGGTGTAGTGACCATTGACCCATTGGCGAATCATATCAGGAACTGCTGCAATATTGTCTGAAACCGCCACAGTTGGGACCTCTTCTGAAAGCAATGATTCAACCCATGGTTGACGGGGTTGCTGGTTTGGATGAAGACGATTCCATCGGTCGCAGTCAAGCCCTTCACGCCTCAATTCTCCATAAGAGGTTGCAGAATAAATTTCACTTCGCACACCATATTCTTCTAATTTCTCCACGGCGTCCAATACTTGAAGCATAATTGGACCTGAACCGATCAATCGAACGAGCGGGCCGTTTCCTTTTGGTGCTGCACGTAGTCGATACATTCCGCGTACAATAGCCGCATCGACATCCTTTGGTTTGGGGGGCATTGGATAGTTTTCGTTGTAAATAGCAATGTAGTGGAGTACATCGTTATTGTTTGCGTACATGTCAGTGATGCCATGCTGAATAATCACCGCAAGTTCGTAAGCAAAGGCAGGGTCCCACGCTCGAACGGCTGGGTTTGTGTGGGCCATCAACAAAGAGTGACCGTCTTGATGTTGCAATCCTTCACCGTTCAGTGTGGTTCGACCTGAGGTCGCACCCATCAGAAAGCCCCGAGCCCGTTGGTCGGTTGCTGACCAAATAAGGTCAGCAACTCTTTGAAAACCAAACATGGAATAAAATGTGTAAAACGGAATTGTGGTAAAGTCATGGGTTGAATACGATGTCGCCGATGCAATGAATGTTGATGTAGCGCCCGCTTCATTAATGCCTTCTTCAAACAATTGACCTTTGCTCGATTCTTTGTATTTCATGAGAACATTATGGTCAACAGGTTTGTACATTTGCCCATCGGGGTGGTAAATTCCAAATTCTGAAAACAACGGGTCCATACCAAAAGTACGGGCCTCATCGGGAATGATGGGTACGATAGATTGACCAAAGTCTTTGACTTTCATGAGCGACCTCATTATACGAACAAAGGCCATGGTGGTCGATACTTGAGCCCCCCCTTTCGTACCTTCATTAAATTCGGCGTACACCTCTTCGTTAGGCAACTGAATTGAGGTGGAGCCGGGGCGCCTTGAAGGTAGAAATCCACCAAGGTGTTTGCGTCTTGAAACAGCATATTCAACGAGTTCAGGCACATCCGTTGGATTGACAAATGGATAAGATTCTAAGTCTTCATCACTGAAAGAAAGACCCATATCGTCTCTCATCCATTTCATTGTTTCAAGGTCAGCTTTTTTCTTCTGATGCGTTGTGTTTCGACCAGCAAAATCTGGTCCGAGCCCGTACCCTTTCACCGTCCGAATCAATACAACTGTTGGTTTTCCTTTGTGATTTGTTGCATGGGTGTAAGCGTTGTACAATTTTACGAAGTCATGTCCTCCAACATTGAGGCATAATCGTTCAAGATCAGCGTCGGTCATCGTGGCGACCAATGCTGCTAATGTGGGTGTGTTGAACAATTCTTTACGAATTGTAGCACCATCTGAGGTAAAAATACGCTGCTCATCACCATCAACCAATTGTTCGAGTCGAGCGAGCAATTCTCCGTTTGCATCAAGTTCAAACAACTCATCCCACATTGAGCCCCACAGAACTTTGATGACATTCCATCCCGCTCCTCGAAATCGTCCTTCCAATTCTTGTACAACTTTTGAATTTCCACGCACAGGTCCATCGAGCCGTTGAAGATTGCAATTTAAAGTGAGGATGATATTGTCAAGACCTTCTCGTGCTGCGAGTGATAACTGTGACAACGATTCAGGTTCATCTGATTCGCCATCGCCCATGGTGTACCAAACCCTCGAGAGTGAAGTGTTGACAAGTCCACGTTGCTCAAGATAGTGGTTGAACCTCGCCTGATGAATCGCAGTCATGGCACCTAAGCCCATACTGACGGTTGGAAATTCCCAGAAATCAGGCATCAATCGAGGGTGTGGATATGAAGAAAGACCATGTCCATCCACTTCTTGTCTAAAATTTTTGATGTGTTGCTCATCAAGCCTACCTTCAAGCCATGCCCTCGCATAAACACCTGGTGATGCATGACCTTGCCAGTAGACATGGTCGCCACTATGGCCACCGTCTTTGCCTCTGAAAAAATGATTAAAACCAACTTCCCACGCATGAGAGGTTGAAGCATAGGTGGAAATATGCCCGCCGATGCCATCGAAGTCTTTGTTTGATTTTGTTACCATCATCATTGCATTCCAGCGGATGACATTGTGCAATTTTTGTTCAAGTTCCAGATCCCCGGGATATCCACCTTGCTCTTGCCTTGAAATGGTATTTTGGTAGGGTGTCTCGGTGACGTTGATGTCGACATTGCTACGTTGTGCTTCGTCAATTGTTGCTTGAAGCAATCGCTGAGCTTCCTCCGCACCTTGCTCTCGGGCGACAGCTCGAATTGAATCTCGCCACTCTTGTTCGGCATGGGGGTCGTGATTTGAAAGATGTTCTGACACTTTAAGCCCCCCTTGGTTGTGCTACTTAGAGGGGGTTTTCAAATCTCTCTCCTAGCAACGCACAGGATTCTTATTGTTTGACATCAGCAAGTATCGCCCCCGACAATTCAAGGAGCTTCGACGGTGAAATTGGAAAAACCGTGTTTGAAGAACCAGCAGCCGCCCAAACAATATCGAACGCAACGAGGTCTTGGTCCATGAATACAATTGGTTGATTGAGATGGCCAAAAGGTGGCACACCACCTATCTGATAGCCTGATTGCTCGAACACAAAATCAGGCGTTGCTATACTTGGTTTTTCATTCAAGTATGCCTTGAGTTTTTTCTTTCTGTCCACATTGTTTTGACCCGAAGTGATGACGAGAACAAATTTCCCTCCAGCGTTGAATACGATTGATTTTGCAATTTGAGCGATTGAACAGCCGAGTGCATTTGCAGCATCTGCTGAGGTTGCTGTACCATCTGGAAATGCCGCAGGTTGTGCTTCAAAACCGATGCGATGACAGGCCTCCAACCACAATTCATGCCCGTTCATGACCTCCACTCAATCAGGCCATGGGGCATCCAATCATTTCTTTTTCCAAGATTTGTTTCGCTGATTTCGTTGTGTTCCTCGCGATTTTCGTTGATTTTTTGCCCAGGTTTGCCCAGGTTTCGCACGTTCTTCGAGGGCCTTTTTTTCAGCAATTTTTTCGGTGTCTTGCATTTCTTTCCATTGACCACCGATGAGTTGTAGTAATTCTTCCTTTGAATTCGCCCCGACATGCTCTTGAGCGCCTTTTGATGAAATCCATAATCGGCCTTCACTCATATGTGGCCGTTGAGGGTGAGAAACACCGTCTTCTCTTTTCATTTTTCGAATGCCTAATTGTTTGGCTGCAGATACAAGTTGTTCTAAATCAGGTTTGGAAACAGCTGAATCCTTGGGCACTCTGCGGCCACTGCGCCTCGATAACTTGCTGTCAAAGTAGCCCGGCCACACACAAATTCTATCAGAATTATGGTCCACGACATCCCCTCATAGGACATTGCCCTTAAGGTTGATGAACCTTCACTCAATGAGAATTCCGTTAATCACACCATCTTTTCCAGGACGTGATGTGATTTGCACGTTGCCTTTGTCGGTTTCAATAATTGCACCCTTCACGAGAATGTTTCGTCGAACATAGTTAGGGTCCGACTTATTTTCAAGGACGGTAAGGATGGTTCCCGTGCCGGTTTTTCCATCTGAACTGCTAATGTTCACACTGTTTGCAGACATCACACGAACCATTTTATTTCCACCAGTCTTTCTGTAGACTTTTCGTTTTGGGTCTCCAATGAGTGCAAATTGCTTTTCTGTGGAGATTTCAAAAGCTCGCTTTTTTCGGGCCTGAACAAGTCTTCCACCCGTTGATTTCCTTCCAGATATTCCGTGCCATTGTGCCATGAAGTCAACTCCTAAGCATCTTGCCCACAAACATGGCATATATGAAAGCAATCCTTAGACACATGTTGCCTTGTATGACGATAAAACCTCGCCATTTTTCCAAAACAACTCGGCTTCGACCTCATCACCCAGATGAAGGGGGCCTACACCTTGTGGCGTTCCTGTGAATAAGTAGTCACCAGTCTGAACGGGTGCCCACCGGTGGAGTGATTCAAGTTGCTCGATCGGAGGAATCGACATATTATACAACACTTCGTCCTGGACAACTTTTCCGTTGATGCGCAGTCGAATCCCAAAATTGAATTCTTTGGAATGCAATGATCGAACATCGACTGGACAGACTTGTTCGCTACCTAAAACAGCACTTGCTGTGAAGCACTTTGCACGAGCCCAAGGTAATTTGTTTGATTTTAGTTCATCTTGCTGAGTTCTATCGGTTAAATCAAGACCCACAAGGATGTGAGAAATGCCGCCTCGCCCATCTAATTTGAGGACGCATTCAGTTTCGTAATGTACATCATTTGACATGCTTGAAAGAGGAATGTTGTTCTCACGATGAATGCAATTGGTTGGTTTGATAAAAAAAATCGCCTCTTGAGGGAGGTCGTTGCCCAATTCTCTTGCATGGGTGTCGAAGGTTCGGATGGTACACCATATTGCCATGGTTGTTGGAAGGTTCCTTGTTTCATGAATGAAACGGTAGGAAATTCTCAAAATTGAATGCCTCAAGGCATGACCATGACCAAAGATTGGGTGCTGAAAAAGCGTAGACCCGTTCGTAAAAAACAGATAACACCTTTTCTCCTTGAATTAGAACAACATCTCGGAATTGATTTATCACTTGACCAAGCGTTTTTGGAATTGGGTGAATATGGGCCATGGACTATGGTTTTGGTGGATAGAGTACCACTTGTTATGGAAGTCGAAGACGATGAATACGATAAGCAAGTGTTTCTCACCTTACGCGGGTTTTTGATGCATCTTGAAGCAAGTCGGTGGGTTGAGGTTGACCATGGAGCCATACCATTTTTGATGAACGGAGCCGATTGCATGGTTGCAGGAATCCAAGCAACGGATGAGAACATCAAGGTCGGTGATCTTGTTTGGATACGTGATGAAATTCATAAACGCCCTCTCGCCATCGGAAGGGCATTGATGACCGGGCATGAATTAAAGACAGGATTAAAAGGGAAGGGAATTAGAACATTACACTGGGTAGGTGACGACTTATGGGCCCTCGAATAAAGTTGCACACAACGGCACTGGCCATGACTCTTTTGTTTTTGACATCGTTCTTGTTCTCAGCGAGTGCTGGCAGCGTCGCTGGTGGTTCAGATGTAAACCCCGATGAAAATGACGTGCCATTTTCAATTCTCGATCGAACAGCACCTTCTCAAGATTCGACCACATGGACATTAACCATTGAAATGGATGACGAGCCAAAGCAAAACGGCACCAAATTCGAAATTACAACCCAGATATGTCTTAATTCTGGGGTATGTGACCCTCCTGTGTTGATGAAGCCAAAAGATGACACCTCGAGCGGGATTTACTCAGTCTCACTTAAACCGCCATCAGACCATTCGTATGTCAACTGGCGTGTCAAAGCCGTTTACAGCGATTCATCAAGCGATGTGTATCCATATGGGGATTGGTACAAGACTTGGTCCACATGTTGGTACAGTGATGGCGAGTATGGTGGCATTCATTCCACTGGGGGCGGTTGCGATGTACCCTCGGCACTTGAAGATGAAAAAGGGCTTTTGCCGTTCGCCTCTGCCACTGCCGTCATCTGTGTGCTGGTTGCAGCAAGCGTTGTTTATTCGAGACGTTGATGTTCAAACAGGCGAGTAAAAAATCGCGTCGTACGAGAATCCCAAGAGTACATTTCACCAGAAACACCCTTCTTTTGCTGAATGACGCCATTAGCGATATCTGCCCATTCAAAGTCGGAAGGTACAACAGGGAGCGAAACCCCATTGAATTGAAAAACGACTCCGCCTTCAGATAATGAAGAGAATGAACCCATGTCGTGCGTAATTGAGTGACCTTCTTTGGAGAATGTTACCTTTTCTTTTGTGAGCAGTGAAGAAATACACTCAAGAATAACTTCATTGGACATAGAATCCTCAGTTCCATACGCATCAAGGAAGCTAAGTTCAGTCGAATTTTGTTCGATGAGATGGTCAAGCCCTCGTTCATCCTCATGGTCTTTCATAACATCAACTCGACAATGTTTGGACATGCGTCCAACCTAAAACACGTGCATTTGATGCGTCGCCAACAAGATTGAATGTATGTTCCCACGTTTTTGAACTACCTTGAATCTCCTCACTCCAAGATTTTGACAAATCGACGGTGACCACCCCATCAAAATCATCACTGAACTGAGAGAGGTCGAATCCAATGGCTTCTCCCGGAAGGAGTACAAGATAACCGATTCGTGTATCTTGCTGCAATGTACCGTCGGTCATGTATAACGCCTCATAAGCCCTTGAATGAATTCGACCTTTTTGAGCGTATTCATCTTCAACGAAATCAAGAGAGAGCGTTGGAGGAATGGCTTGCCTGTCATTGGCAACTGAGTCGTCGTAGACACCTTTGTCTTCGGTTGTACAGGTTATTGTTTCACCATCGGTTTGCATCGAGAAAAGTACCCAGCCAGCAGAACCCTCGTTGTTAACCCACGACAAATTCCATTCGGTGGTGCCAGAAGAAAATCGTTCGTCGACGGCCCTCCAAATGTAGCCACCATCCTCAAGTGCTCCCTCCATACCTTGGACATTCTGCAGCATGGGAATACAATCAATCGCATCTGCCAAAGTATGGTGTCGAAGCGTCGAATTGTCAGGTATGTGTGAATCGCCAGATGCTCCCCAGTCATGGAGGTCATTATCGTTCGGCTTGAAGGCATTCGCTTCTGGTCGAAGGTCGTAGCGTAGGCCGAGTTCGATGGCCTTTGTTCCTCGTTCGACAAAAGTTCTTTCAAACACATGATGAATTTCAAGCTCACCACTTGGTAATATAAAATCGCTGAGCCATTCGCCTTCTGCTGAACATGTCGATGCAGTATCCGCATCCGAGTTAATCACCACATCAACACGTTGTTGGGTGGCCCAAGGGGTAACACCATCAAGCCACATCGTAATGGATGCCGAACCGAGACAGAAATCTTGGACTCGCTTGTGAGTGGCAATGACTTTCCACATCTTGGTTGAACCGATGGTATCGATCCCAAGAACCCTCCATGCCCAGTCTTCACTTGTGCCTGAAGCACCTTCGGTAATGAGACTACTTCCAAAGAAATCAGCCAACTCGACCGGTTGAGTGATTTGAACTAAACTCGGGGAAAGACTTGCTAAATCACCAAGAATACCCCCCACACCGTAGGTAAAGGCGGTGCCTTGGTATTGGTCACCTAAAGAGATATCAAAATCGACTTGTGTTGCAAGTGTGGTTTGACCCCTCAGTTCAGTCCACGTCGTGATGTCGATTTCTGCTGAACCCTCTCGTCCTTCGCCATCGGGGTCACAGCCTCCTCCACCACTAAACAACGGAAAGTATCGTTTTGCGTCGAATTCTTGTAAATCGTAGGAATTTTGAGACTGGACGGTTAACCAGTCTCCACCATGACCGCCTTTCATACGAATGGCTCCAAGGCGGTCCATGCTGGATTGTGTTACAAGTTGGCTACCATCTCCATTAATGATTGAGACTTCGCCAAGTCCACTAAAGTCAACGGAAATTTTGCATATATCATCATCGTTGTTGATTTGGTCGAGAACGAGTTGAACATATTCACCGGTTGCTACAATCGAGCCGTCAGAGATGGTGTAGGTCATTTTGTCCCCGTAACGAAGAGAGTCTGGTGTGAATGCATCGAGTTGATTTTCAAGGTAGTACCATGCCCCTGCACTTATCAAAATCAAAACAATGAATGTGGCGGCGACCTTTGGTTTTTGGATGAGGTCAAATAGCGTTGCAAGTTCATCATTTGGTTTTTCTTTCACAATTTCAAATTCAGGTTGAAGATCATCAACAGTGTCTTCATCGATAAGTTCAGCCTCAAACACCTCAGCATCAAGAATTTCTTCTTTGTCATCATTTTCAGGTTCTTCTTCGATAGGCGTGAGTGTTTCTTCATCTTCAAGTGACAGGCCAAATTCTTCAATTTCTTCGATGCTCGCCTCTCCAATTTCATCAACTTCGATTCCGAGTTCTTTTTGGGTGACCCCTGCTTTGAGGAGTCTCTCAACGAGTTCTGATTTTGTTCCTGTTGTTTTGAGGTCATTGAGGACACACAGCGCCTTAAGTTTCGCCACCGTGAGTGGTGAAGTAGGGGTATCTGCCATAGTGCGACCTCATGATGTGCTGACGCTTCTTCTCTTTCAATCATCACCTAAGATTGCATCATCGCGTACCATTTTTTTGACTACATCGAGGCCTCGAAAGGAACATATTGCCCATCTTCGCCAAGTATGTAGGGTTTAGGTTCAAACGACCCATCTGGATTTTTGATGTAATAATATCCATCTCCAGAGGTTTCGTACACTGGTTCACTCTGTGTTACCACATTCTCAGTTACTGGAGTTTCAGGTGTCAAAGGTTCAGCATCGACCTTTGGTGGCGGACCTTGAGGCCCACCAGGAGGAGGACCAGATGGCCCCATAGAAACGATTGAACTTGCAGCAGCCCTCAAAACCTGTTGCTCGACTGAATGTGGGTCTTTTTCAAGTAAATCTCGATGAATTTTTCCGTTCTTTTGGGCCCCGATGAAAGCAAAAATTGACAACGCAAGGCAGCATAAGCCCACAATTCCAAACACTGCTTGCAATTGCCAAATACCTCCTTGAACAGTGAGTTTTGCATTTCCGTCTAAGTCCGCTCCCGAAATCACTTTAGTTGTTTCACCATTTTCAACGACTTCTTCAATCTGCACATACAAGACCTTGGCACAGTATTCACCAGGGTCCACATCGAAATCAAAACTTATGGTTTCTCCAGCGACCGCTTTTTTCATTTGAAACTGATATTGATGCGAATTTCCTTCACGTGCTTGAACCTCTTTTTCTGCCATTGCGGGGGATGTACAATCCTTTTCGTGGATGATGTAAACACCAACTTGGACATTGGCAACAGCGGGAGGATCAAACACCTCAACATCAAGCGAAATGGGAACATCAAAGACATCCTCACCCGGTATCGGAAGTCCCATGAGCAATCCGAGATCCTTCTCGGCAGATTGTGAGAAATTATCGTCAACTGCGTCAAAGGGCCACGGGAAAAGGGCTCCAGCGAAGAAAATAGATGCGATTCCCAAAAACAAGTAAACATTCCATCGGGCATTACGAAGAACTGATTCTCGGTCTTCCTTTGACATTTGTTCAAACAATTCTTCTTGTTCATCTTCATCAGTTAGGCCTCCAACTTCTTCGTCTTCATGTTCGTCAGCCATAGTGAAAGGACAACCCTTCAGTTCTTCAAAGAAGCGATGATTCATTTTGAACCCAATTGATTCTGCTTGGGAACCGAATTTTTCAAAAATAGTAAACCGTCGTCTTGAGTTTATGAGTCTCCGTCTCGCAGTGATAAGTCGGGGCCCAAGACTCTACAGCACAAAACGAATCTTGCAAGAAGCACGAGCAAGAGGCATCGATGTTGAAGTGTGCGACCCGATGAAATTCACGCTCACAGTATCCAATCAATCGATGGAAGTGTTGTACAAGGGTTCGAAATTTGAGCACGAAGCGGTCATACCACGTATCGGTCATTCGATCACCAAACACGGCGTCTCAATTTTACATCATCTTGAACATCTTGGGATTTGGACTGCAAATTCAAGCCAAGGCATTCTTCATAGCAGAGATAAGTTACAGGCATCCCAAATTATGGCTCGTAATCGAATTCCAGTGCCTACAACAGTATATGTCAGAGATATTTTTGATGTTGAACATGCCATTGAACAGGTCGGTGGCTTGCCAGTTGTCATCAAAGTCACGCAGGGAACCCAAGGCGAGGGGGTATTTTTACGCCATACGCATTACGAAGCAAGAAGCCTCGTTCAAGGGCTTCTCGTTACGGGCAGGTCCGTCCTTATCCAACAATACATTGCCGAATCACACGGAAGGGACATTCGGGCTTTTGTCGTTGGGGACAAAGTCGTTGCTTGTATGCGAAGAAGAGCGAGAGGTCGTGAATTTAGAAGCAATTTCCATTTGAATGGAACCGTTGAACGAGTTGACCTACCACCTGAATACGAAGAAGCAGCGTGCCGTGCAGCAAGAGTGTTGGGTCTTAACATTGCAGGTGTTGACTTGCTTGAAGGACGAGACGGCCCCCTTGTTCTCGAGGTGAATTCGTCTCCGGGTTTGGAAGGTATCGAAAAGGCAAGCGGTGTCAATGTAGCAGGCCAAATTGTTGATTATGTGCTAAGTGAGACTGCATTTTCAGATGTTGACCTCGATCAACTCTTGAGAACAGTGCCTGGAGAAGGTGTGCTCTCTTTGCAACTTCGAAACCATCCAAAGCTTGTTGGGCAGCGCATTGAGCAGTTGTTCAAACCAGAAGCAACCATTCCAGTGTTTGCGTTATCGAGGGAGAATCAATTGATTTGGAACCCAAACCCTGAATTACAACTTCGATACAATGATATCATTATCTGTTACGGAGATTTATCAGAACTCAGAGCCTCCTTAAGGGCAGTACTGATTGACCTTCAGAACGATGTCGGAACTTCACAGACCAAAGATTCGACCGAGATGGCTTGACTTAGAAGCCCATGCCACCCATGCCACCCATGCCGCCCATGCCGCCCATGTCAGCCATTGAATCGTTTGACTCAGGTTTTGGCTTCTCAGCGACAAGTGTTTCGGTGGTGAGCACAAGTCCAGCGATTGAACCAGCATTTTGGAGGGCATTTCGGGTCACTTTAACGGGGTCGATCACACCTTGTTGAAACAAGTCACCGTACTCGCCAGATTTAGCGTTGTAGCCAAAGTTGCCTTGTTCTTGTTCCAATTTTGCGATGACCATGGCTGGCTCAAGACCAGCATTGGCAACGATTTGTCGAAGCGGAGAACTCAAGGCTTCTCGCACGATGCGCGCTCCTAATGCTTCATCTCCTTCGAGTTGTAATTCATCGAGAATAGATACACTTCGGTACAATGCAAGACCACCGCCCGCAACTACACCTTCTGCCATGGCAGCACGTGTTGCGTTGAGAGCATCATCGACTCTTGCTTTGGTTTCTTTTGCTTCGGTTTCTGTAGCCGCTCCAATTTTGAGTACAGCAACACCTGAGCCAAGTTTTCCTACTCTTTTCTCAAGCTTCTCTTTGTCCCATTTTGATGAAGCAAGTTTTGCTTGGCCCCTCAAAAGTTCGACCCTTTCAGTGACTAATTTTTCATCGCCTGCTCCACCGATAATCGTGGTTTTATTCTTCGTTACGATAATTTTACTTGCTGAGCCGAATGCATTGGGGCCATCTGCTTGAAGATCTCCACCTTTGTCTTTGGCAATAACTGCACCACCAGTAAGTAATGCGATGTCTTCGAGTAGGTCACCTTGTTCGTCCCCGAAACCTGGTGCTTTCACAACACATGCTTTCAGGACTTTTCCAGCAATGTTGATGACCAGTGTTGCAAGAGCCTGTCCCTCAACATCTTTTGCAATGATGAGCAAAGGTCGCTTGGACTGCATCGCAGTTTCAAGAGAAGGAATCAATTCTTGTGGACTTGAGATGCTTTGGTCGGTGAGTAAAATGAGGGGTTGGTCGAGAACAGCCTCTCGGCGTTCTTGGTCGGTGACCATGTAAGGGGAAATGTAGCCTTTGTCAAATTCCATACCGTCAACGACTTCGAGTTCCGTTTCCATCGACTTTGAATCTTCGACGGTGATGACACCATCTCTTCCAACCTTTTCAAACGCCTCTGCAATGAGGGCGCCAATGGAGGAATCGTTGTTTGAAGCAATGGTTGCGACTTGACGAATCATTTCACTACTGTCGACTTCAATCGATTGTGCCTTGAGATGTTCAACAACCGCAAGAACCGCTTTGTCAAATCCAGCCTTGAGTGCTACTGGGCTTGCACCAGCAGCAACATTTCGCATACCAGCGTGGACGAGTGCCTGAGTCATCACCGATGCTGTAGAGGTACCATCACCAGCATTGTCTTGGGTTTTCGAGGCAACTTCTTGAATCAATTTTGCACCCATATTCGCAAAAGGATCTTCGAGCTCAATGTCTTTTGCAATGGTCACGCCATCGTTGATAATCGTTGGGCTGCCCCACGATTTTTCGAGGACAACCGTTCTTGCAGCAGGTCCAAGAGTGACCTTGACCGCATCCGCTACAGCATCGATACCCTCAACAAGTTTCTTTCTTGCTTCGTCCCCATACACAATGATTTTTGCCATATTCATTCACCTCATCCATTGATTTTTGCCTGCAAGTCTTCTTCTTTTATGAGTAGATATTCGATGCCAAGCCACTCAAGAGTAGTACCACCAAACGCTCTGTGAATCACGCGGTCACCCACATTGACATGTTCAACATCTGGTCCAACAGCAAGAATTGTTCCAACATTCATTTTTTCCCTTGCTTCCTCAGGAAGAAGTAAACCTGAGGTTGTTTTTTCAGGGGCAGTTTCTTTTTGGAGCAAGACCATTGAGGAGAGGGGTTCGATTCCTATATCCATATTGACCACCGTTCACTACTGAACTATTGGTTGTGTAATGGGGGGGATATTTTAACCTTACGAGAATCCAAAAGGACAATATATCGCAGGTCACAATCCCATGTTTTTTTCGATGGTTTCATTAA
The DNA here is from genome assembly GCA_030827365.1 of Candidatus Poseidonia sp. Classification (GTDB taxonomy): domain Archaea; phylum Thermoplasmatota; class Poseidoniia; order Poseidoniales; family Poseidoniaceae; genus Poseidonia. Next base: position 30,124 of record JAUREO010000009.1, read on the forward strand.
GGAGTGAAGGATACTGTTGAATGTCCACTGGACATGGGATGCACGCTCACTTTGGTGGGCAGGCGGTGACGCCAATGAACGAGAAAGAAACGCGGAAGCCTCAACCAATGGCTCGTAAACCGAGTCAATTTCATGGTCATCAGGAGCCAAAGCAGGCGCGTTTAGACAATGAGCCGAGACAACTTCCTGCTCGTTTGCAACACATTCAACACCTTCCTTGGCAACGATGCTATGAGCAGCAACTCAAAACCGAAAATAAGTCCTTGAACACACAGAAATCGTACTTCTACGGCTTACGGTCATTGGTGGAGGCCATGTTGCCAAACGAATCTATTCTCACCGAGGAACAATATGAACAAATGACATTAGGAGACCTCGTTGACCGATTGGAGCCAATGAATGGACGAATTGATGTGTGGGTACACTCTCTTCACAGTTTGAAACCTACGACATTCAATGCAAGACTTGCAGCATCACGGCACCTCCTCAAATGGCTTGGTCATCGCTGGCCGGACCACCTATTGCGTTCCAGAGTCGGAAAGAGGTTGCCACGAACACTGACAAAGCGTGAATTGAGCGATGTCATCGAAGCTGCGAAACACAGTGAAAATCCAAGTGCAGACCTTATTGTTACACTTATGCTGGATACCGGATTAAGGGTCAGTGAAGTATGTTCTTTGAACATCGACGACATCGACTTAGAAGATAATTCGGCGAGAGTCATTGGAGGAAAAGGGGACAAAGATCGAATGGTCTTATTCACAGAACGTACACGACAAGCACTTCACCGATGGTTTCCCATTCGTCATACGATAGCATCAAAACATCAAAATGCACTCATTGTCAACAGATTCGGAAGACGCCTCAACTCAAGAGCAATCCAAAGAAGTATGGACGCACTCGCTGTCGAAATTGGTCTTCCTCAAGGGCGCCTTACTCCGCATGTTTTGCGGCACAACTTTGCAACTGGTCTACTCGAAAGAGGAGCAGACTTGGTGTCGATTCAACGCCTCATGGGTCATGCAACCATTGCGACGACTCGAGTGTATCTTGAAATCTCTGACCAAACATTGAGAGAAGTGTACCATCGGGCACAATCAATGAGGGCTCTAGAAGAGCGAGAAGATATTCATCATTTGTCAGTAATGGATGAAACATCGAACCTTCTTTTGGAGGATGAGGATTAGTCTTACGAAGATGATTTTGTTCTCTTTTGTATCTTGGAGGGCCCAGTCCAATCTTTTTTTGCTTGAACATCTTGTCCAAAATGACCTTCAATTGGACAAAATTTGCCTGAGCGGCATCTTGAGCAATTGCCCTTTGGTGGAACCTCAACCGTCTTTCGAAGACGGCCATATTTCCTTCTTGGCACAATTTTATCTTCTTCAAGGAAGCCTTCTAATATATCGGTTCCAAGCATGAAGAATTGAGTTTTTCTTCCTCATCACGGAAAAATTCATTGTAAATGTGATTTTTTGAGGCAACCTTCATAATTATTCACATTGATTCCTTACCATGTCGGGAAGTAGTTCAGTGCAAGACGAGTTTTTGGATTCTATTGCTGGAGTTGATTTGAACGATGATGGAAAGTTCGTTGCACTCATCATTTGTGGAAATTCACGGTTTTACAATTATGGTTGGATTGAAGAGCAATTAGAGCAATGGGTAAAATTCAACGGATACCCCGATGTAGTCATTTTGGGGGGTGCAAGTGGTGTTGATGTTTTGGCTGAACGCTGGGCAGATAACAATAACATTGCATTGCGAGTATTCACAGAAATGTGGTCATCACCCCGCCCTAATCAAGTCGAAGACTCTGGGCGGCCTGAAGCAACAGATGCGATGGGTCAAATTATGATTCGTTATGCAACTCACATGCTTGCGTTTCCGGGACCGAAATCGAAATGGACTCGACGAATGATTGAAATCGCCAACGAGAATAACATCAAAACTGTTGTGATCGAATTACCGATGAGCAGTGATGACTAAGAACACAACAACCGTCATCATTCTTTTTTCTTAAACCAAGGCATGTCTTTGACGCTCTTTGGGATCGAGATATTTGTTCCCTTTCGGTCTGCTGAAGACTTGTGCTTGAGGGAGGCAGCCGTTTCTTTTGTCTCTTCAACGACTTTTTTTGCCATATCTTTGGACTTTGCAACCGCTTTACTCGAAGCATCGCTCACCTTTTGTGCAGTTTTCTTTGTCGCCGAAGAGGCGCTTTTACCAGCCTTTTTTGCTGTTGTACTGACTTTTTTTGTTGCCGATACTGTCTTTTTCGATGCAGATGATGCTTTGCTTGCAAACTTTGCCGCTGCAATCATTTTTTTTGCCGTGGATGCAGCTATTCCTGCACCTTCAAGAGATTTCTGAGAAGCCTTGGAAAGTCCCGCAACTGTCGTAATTTTGAGTGATTTGAGTTTTTTAATCGTAGCGGGTCCAACACCGTCCAATGAAGTTAATTCGTTTGTTTCGTTATCATCGGCCATTTCGCACCATATATGCCAAGCATTAACTATAATTTGAATTCTTTGTCATGAATCAATTGATTCCATCGACGAATTGATGAGGAGTATTCTGCAAGATTTGTGCATGGGCGGGGAGAACGATGGTCAAACTTCAGTCCTTATAGCCCAAGTAAGAAAAGCCACAGCGGACCATCGTGTAGACCCAAATTCGGGGTTACTTCGGTCAAAATCATTTCCAAAACCAAACAAGGTCGTGTATTTGGGCGATGTAGCAAAAGCGGTGTTGAATTGCTTGGACTTACCCGAAACGCCTCGATTTACCCGAATTCCAGAATTCAATGAACAAAAATGGGTTTTTATCACCAGAAGCAGCGACATCGAAGTCACCATAAAGTCGGCTCCGTATTGGCTTTTTGGACTTGTGAATTCTGGTTACCTGAACATCATTGAACTGAAGGGCGATTATGCTTCCAGATGCCGAGTCGTGTACGACATTGTAGCAGTTTTACCACAACCACCTTGGGAGATGACTCACTTGAATGCCTACAATGGATTTGCAAATCGCAAAGGATTGCCATTCTTTTTGGATAACGAGAAAAACTGGAAACGACTTATCGACCACGCAGCAGAACATTTGCTTGAATCGATAGAAATCATGCAAACCAAACTTTCATCCTCAGCATTTTCAAAAGAAGATGTTGAATTTATTGAATCTGAACTTTCTTTTGCTCGAAAATCACTTATGGATTCCAACGCGCCCGCTGTTGAAAGAGCCTTATCTCGCATCGAAGCAATCATCATCGAAGCACATCAACACAACGAGGTTCACGGCAAGAAATCATTGGATGATGCACCGCTGGAATTACCGCTCGATAACGTGCCATTTGTTGATTACACCAATGAAATCGAAAGTTCTGAAGAGTAGGAATTTCACAATGTTTTCATAAAGGGGTGTTTTATCGGAGGGGTTGGTAGCCATGGCAAAGAAGTCTGACGGTGGTGGAATTCAACAAGCTGCAGGTTTGATTCGATATTTCGATGAGGAATCTGAAGCATCATGGAAAATTTCACCAACAAAAGTTTACATGGCATGTATTCTTCTTGGTGGATTTTTCTATCTTGTGAACGAAGGCGTTGTGCAAGCGATCATAAACATTTTTTCATGAACTCATCGTTTCAACGAGAACAATTTTTCCTTCATTCTCAGCGATTTTTCCAGCAACATACAGTGCGGTATCAAGGTCAAAAGTTACACCTAAGGTCGCTTGATTTACCTCGTTTTGAAGAATCAATTTGTGCTTGAGTTTGCTATACTCTGCACTGTCCACTCTTTCAAACACCCAATGATCGTCTTCAATGCGAATAAGTGGTGGTACAATTGGCTGGTCCATCATTTCAGAAGTCGTCTGATTCGTTCGCTGTTTGAGCGTCTTCAAGTCCTCCAAAGGATTCCATGTCGTACGTGGATGTCTTCTCAAAATTGTATACTGCCGCCGACTATTCTTCCCGCTTGTATTCATAGGGTCCCATCCCCTGAAATCTTTCGATTTCGTTAACCAAGTCACCCTAATGACATATAAGCCCCGCGATACATTTAGCCTTCATGATGCTGTTTTACAGGCTCATGTTTTTTGCCATTCGATGAATAAGGAAAGCACTCAAGCAACCAAAACAACCCCATACAATAAGAGCCGTTGAAATGTTGAATCCAACCTGGATGGACGCGATGATTATACTGGCAGAATACATGAAGAAGTAGACTGCTGCAGTGCTTTTCTCATCATTCGTTTTGAAGTAACCAACCAGTTGACTGAATAATGAACTAAATCCAAGTGCGATAAAATAGTTCACGAAAAGAAACGCATGGTCATTAACAATAAATACGATGGGGAGGGTGAAAAGCATCACAAATCGAAACCACCAAATTTCTGGTGCTTTCGAAGAGTCGAACCCGAGAGGGGGCAATCCCATTGCCACAATAGCAATGAAAAAAACCCAAGCAAAGAGGTCAAACGACAACGCAAGGAATTGCATCTTTGTGAGGTGATAATGTTCCAAACCGAAGGACAGAGATGCAATCGTAAGAAATGCAACGAACGTTCCGCAAACGGTATACATCAACTGATGGGCAGTATGCTGATTTTGGCAATATTTTTCCACCATTCTTAAATCTGAAACAAAGGTGGTGCACATGAAAAGATAAATGGTCAAAAGAACAACTCCAAATTCTTTGTAATAATGTGGCGAAGAAGTCAACAAATGATTTGGGTCAAAATTACGTGAGAATTGGATGAGCAGTGCGAGGAAAACGATTGATTTGAGCCTTGCATTTCGCACGAGCAAGTTCAATTCATGCTCTGAACGCGACATGCTGTAGGATGTCCATAATTCACCCGAAAGGGACAGGCAGAAACCGCACACGAGTGCTACAATTGAAATTGTCCAGGGCGGAAATTCAGTGAACACCGGTTCCTTTGGTCCTGATTCAAGAGGCAAATACATCGTGTCAGGAAACATTGGGATTGCAAGAAGGAGCATCCAAAACCCAGCGTGCTTCATCATTCGAAGACGAAATTCATGGCGAATTTCCAATGGACGTCGACGAACACTAGGTAAATGATGAGATGTGAGGGCAAGTAAGAGAAAGAATACAAATCCTATTTCTACCGCACCTTGGCCATTCAATGCAACCTGCAAGCGTTCGCTCATGGTTGAATCAACGGTCAAGTATTGTGCGACTTCATTTCGCTTAAATTCGAGCGAGATTACATCATTGATTCGATCAGCGAACAAGAGAACCATGAGGCCAATGGGTGACCATTGAAGCATTCGAATGATTTTGCCATGAAGGGAATCAGGTATTTTTTTCCTCAGGAATCCATCAATATTTTCAAAGAAGATCCAAAAAAACCCAGAAAACAGAGAAAGTGCAACAATCCAAGGTGCATGTTCTCCGAGCATGTTATGTGGAAGGGTTGTAAGTTTTCATTATGGCGGATTCAAAATAGAAGAACCATCCCACCTCGATTTGTGGCTCAAGAGAATCTCGTGGATGATGAACTCATCTTCATTGCTCAAGACTCACTTTTAGCAAAATATGTTCGCACCATCCATAATGCGCCCGACGAATGGTTTCATTATGCCACTCAGCGGCTACCCGAAGCATTGAGAATTCACGCATCTCGAAGTGATGCCGATTGGACGGTGAAGACAATCGAATCGCTTGGAGGCGTACGTATCTCTTGGTTACCAAACATTATGGCCTACTCGATGCCTTTTCAAAGAGGAAAACCTCCAAATGAAGAAGTCAAAGAGACGTTAAGATTGCTTCACGAAACAGGGCGGATCACTCGCCAAGAAATTGCAAGCATGGTTCCCACAGAGTGCATCGATTATCATGAAGACATGGTCGTGCTGGACATGTGCGCCTCACCCGGGTCCAAAACAACTCAACTCGCTGAGCACCTATTCCCCTCTGGCGTTGTCATTGCCAATGAACCATCATCCGGAAGATTAAACACATTGTCGAGTAATAGAAGTAGAGTCAGTTTGTACAATATTCTTATCACGAAACACGATGGGAGACACTTTCCAAACATTCCCAAACCAGGATTTGATGCGATACTTGTCGACGCCCCGTGCACTGGTTCAGCGACCACAAGAAAAAATCCTGACGTATGGGCTTCTTGGTCGCCAACCGATGGAAAGAGTATGTTCAAACTTCAACTGGATATACTCTCTCGTGCCGCGTCATTATTGCGTGATGGAGGTCAACTCATTTACTCAACTTGCAGTATCGACCCCATCGAAAATGAGGCAGTTGTTGCAGAATTTATGCGAATGAACAAAGAATTCCATATTGCAGAAGACCTTCCCACACTCTTTTCCAGTGAAGTGTTTTCATCGGGAATGTCAACATGGCCGTTGGTCGATCAATCATGCGAGGAGGTTACCTCCACCGGCCATTGGCTTAATTCTCGTGGTTCTCGAGTTGAAATGCTACCCCCGCTCGAAGAGCATTTTGAACTTGCAAAAAGAAATCATGATATTGAACGTGAATTCCAAATACAAAATTCGCTTCAATCTTGTTTGCGGTTGTGGCCACAATCACAAAATACTGGAGGTTTTTTCGTCGCAAAGTTGGTGAAAAAACAGAAAAATCCCATCGAGCATACAGAAGCATCTCGTCAGATTCAGCCCAGAGATGCAGATGAGTTCTCTCACCTTGCTTCATTACCAAAACACTTTGAATATCCAGTCGATAAAAACCGAGAGGCGTTTTGGACAAGGGGAAAGAAAATTCTTTCAACTCCAAAAATCGTCGAGACAAGATTGTTTTCTCCTTCCTCAAGAAATTCAAAAAATGCAGAATACCCTGTGAATACATTTGCACCATTGCGCCTCATTCATATGGGCTCACCAATTTTTGTTGAAAAGAAAGAGGTTTGGCGATTACGCCATGAGAGCGTTCTGCAATTTCCATACAAATACACCGAAACTGCATATGACATACCGCACGAACTTGCCCAACTCCTTCTCAAAGAAGGACAAGTTGAACTCGACTCACTACCGTCAATGTTTGAAGAGTGTCCGAAAGGCCCATTGCTGCTCAAAGTGGACACACCTCGCCATACTGTATTCATATCAGCTTGGATTGGTGCAAAATTAACCCCGATGGTTGGTCCTGCAGAACAAACCGTTCTCTTGTTCCAACTCGAGAATGTACAATTAGAGGAATCGGCATGAGAATTGTGATGAGCATTCTTTGTGTATTTCTTGTATTCATTCCGTCGGTGATAGCAGATACGATTCAATCAAAGGCTGAATTATCATCAGTACAATTCGATTTTTTGGCCGAAGTATTCCAACCTCAAACGGGCCTTGTGGAGCAGACATTCAATGATTCTACAATCGCACTCAGTTGGTGGTTATGGAGTGATGAAACAGGCTCAAATTGGCCAGATGATGATGCAGTTGCAAGGGCTGAAACCCTCCTCATTGAAAAAAATGAGACGCTCAAAAGTCTTGGAGAAGTGCGAATCAACAGTCATTTCGAAACTCCTCAAGCGAACATGAAACTTATCGACGTCTCTGGAACGGTCTCAACAGCCTTTGTTGAAGAAGGAGAAGCAGTTATCTTCGACTTAGCAATTACACCGAAAGTCAATTTATCTTCAACCACGTTGATGTATTTGGTCATATCAAAAAATCATGCTACTGACCATCATGGCCGGCAAATGGAACACCTCATTATGGAGTGGAAACCCGAAATTGGATTTTCAAATCTTGAGGACAATACGACGAACAAACAATATTTGATCGAACCGGAGCATTTGCGTGCTGCAGGGGTTGATTTCGATGCACAACAAAGAGTTTGGTCGTATTCAATTATCTTTTTTGGTCATCAGGAAGGCGAAGGTAAAACACAACTCTTGAGTTTGTACCATGGTTCAATCCCTGACCCAGTGTCAATGGAAAATTCGCGTTCTTTCGTGTTCTCCGTTCTCATTTTGCTCGTGGGGGCAATTCTTTTTTCTGGAGTTTTGCAAAGTGCCCGCCGTCGAGATCAACTCATTCCCAAATTGACGGCACATTGGCAAGAGGGTGAGGGGTATGTCCTCATGTTGTCCATGACCAACGGAGCAAGTCCAACAAATGTGCTTTCATGGTCAGTCGAACCACCCTGGTTGTTCAAACAACGTCCGTCAACCTTCAATTTACGAACAAATGAAGAAAAAATTGTGAAATTAACATTCAAGGAACATCAAACAATCAACTGTCGAATTTCAATTCGATTGGATATCGAGGTGTTGGGAATTTGGAAGCAACAACTTTTCATAGAACCACCCGAAGAACATCAATCTTAGACATCGAAGTCTTGAAATTGAATGCATCCTCGAAGAACAACCATGAGTTTGAATCTTGACCACATCGACCAGTCTTTACTCAAAGCACTGCAAGAAGATGCGAGGAGAAGTCAACGCGATCTAGCCAAAGTCGTTGGTATTTCCCAAGGTACAGTTGCGAATCGATTGCGAAGGTTAGAAGACGAAGGAGTTATTCTTGGTTATCAGGTCAAAATCAATCCTGAAAAAATTGGTTATGGCATGACCATTATGGCAGGACTAAGGATTGTAAAGGGGAAAATGATTGAGGTTCAACACAAAATTTCGTCGGACTCGAGGGTGTTTGCAGTGTACGATGTCACAGGAGATTGGGACTCCATCGTCCTTGCCCGCGTCAAAAATCGTCAAGACTTAGATAATTTAACCAAAACCGTGTTCACACTCGATGGAGTTGCAAGGTCGTTTACACACGTTGTTCTCAACACAGTAAAAGAAGACACTCACGCCTTTGAGTTTGAATGATGTTGTGGGTCATAATCATCCATGCTCTGCAACAATTGGTCCTGAAATCCGATCAAGCCCTCAACCGTTGTGGTGATTGAAAACAAATATTTCATCAACGTCGTGCGAAGCGACTCATCAAATTTGAAATCAAGTGATTCGAAATTTCTGCGGAATTGATGTTGTAAGCGTCCACCCGTTCTATCCCAATCCATGAGGAGATACAGACAAAATCCAATGTCGCTTTGTTGTTTTGCATACAATTCAACCATCGTGATAAGTACAGTATCGAGTGGCTTACCTCGATGAATCTGTTCAAGAGGTCCCGTAAAACCGAGTGCTCGTAATGTTTCAACATCCCGTTTGCCTTCGACGAGGATTGGAATTCCATGTATTCGATTCAAAATTCTTGCCTCAGCGAGCGTTTGACCAGCAAGATTCAATCGTTCTTCGTTTGGTAATGAATGTCGCACGGAAGACGGTCGGAGAATCTCATTAACAAATCATCTCATAACGAAGGAGAGAGAGGTGAGAAAGTTTCAGATTTGGAGAACTCGAAAATAAAGAAATTTTTCGTATTTGTATTCTTTCAAAACGATTTAAAACCGGAACACTGCGAACAAATCAATTCGAATTGAAGAACGCTACATTCCAAACACCAATCAACAAATGCTTAAGTTCATCCGCCACGGCGGTTCGGTTGGTGAGTGCATGGTTGCACGCGATACAGTCTTCGCAGTTCTGTACGAGAAGTTTATGTTTTGGTCCATCCTTGTAGGTGTCTTTACCTTCGGTTGGCTGTTTTTGGCAGTCCTACGTTACCGCGATGGTATCGAACCGGATACAACACATATTGACCATATCAAAGTAGGGTCCTTCCCCGTTGATCGTCACAACACTCGAATTGAATTGCTCTTCTATATTCTTCCCACCATCATCGTCGTATGGCTCGTTGTTTTGGCTTTGGCATCAAACACAGAAGTATGGAAAATACCCGAAGATGACACCGAAACCAATGATATGACCATCGTTGGTAAGCAATGGTTTTGGGAATTTCATTACGATGAAGAGCTCACATGGGAAGACGATTCACGGTTGACCAAAGTTGATGTCAATTGGGGGAGCACACTCACCGTTGATGCTTCTCAATCATCGGCCACCAACGTGACAATCATCATGCCTGGTGAAGAAAATACCTACCCTCTCGACCAGATGACAGGAATGTTTACCATGAGCCAAATCTTTGATTCTGGCACATTCACGACTATTGAAGTCACCGATGCGGATGGAAACCTCGTTCACACTTGGATGCATATCCCCGAAGGCCACATGTTCTCATCTGCCTCCAACGAACCGATGATTCTGCCATGCGATGAGAACACAGTGTTTACGATGCATTCTCAACCATCGGATGATTCAAATCCAAATTATGTTGGTGTTCAACACTCGTTTTGGCTTCCTGAATGGGGAGTCAAAGAAGACTTAGTCCCTGGTCTTGAAAGTGGAACTGTGATGATGGCTACACCCGATAGACCCGGAGAATTTCCACTGCGATGTGCCGAATATTGCGGCAATCAACACTCGATGATGAACGGCTATGTGAAAGTCGTTGCACGAGAATGGAACGGTGTCGGAATTCCCCAATTCTGTGATTATGACTCTGGCGTCAAAGCCGATACAACTGGAGGCGGTTACTGATGCGTCGCAGTATTCTCGTCCTCATCACCCTCGCCTTTCTCGCTTCCATTTTTGCAATGCCGCAATTTTCTGCTGCACCTAACGGCATTGGCGAAGTTGCGAATACCCCTGGGTGTTTTTGTCACGGACTAACACCTTCGGATGACACGAAAGTCGCAGTTACGGGATTGCCTGAATCGTTCAACGCAAGCGAAACGTATGCGTTTAGTATTACAATTCAAAATGATGTGATGACACTTGACGGCGATGGGGTGGTTACCGACGGCAGTCGAACCGTTGCATATGGTGGTTTCCGAATATTTGTTGCAAGTGGTGGTGCAACTTTGAGTGGTGTCGACGAAACATTGGTCCAAGAACTTGAAGGCGGTTTATCACATACGACTGATGGCAACAAATTCCGTTCATGGGATTTCGAATTCACAGCACCAGCAGATGATACCAAAACAGTAGAACTTGTTGTTTATGGAAATGCAGTCAATGGAAACTCGGGCGCAGGCCAAGGTACATCTGGAGATTATTGGAACAAAGTTGAGATTTCGATTCCTGGCATCAACGCAGGCTCAACCGGGCCAAGCGCCTCAGCACTTGTCATCTTCATTACCGCCGTAGGCCTCGCCGTTGGTCTCATTTTCGTAGGCATTCTATGGGTGTTCTACCGTCGCTCACCAGAAACATTCACGATGGCGAAGTTCTGGTCGTTCCTCAAGCCTTGGCTGACAACGACCGACCACAAAGAAGTCGGTGTGATGTATTTCCTCTTCGGATTCTTCTTCTTCCTTGTCGGAGGTCTTCTTGCCCTCTTGTTTAGAGTTCAACTCGCCTTACCCGAGAACGATTTCCTCACCTACGACGAATACAACTCATTTTTCACACTACACGGAACGACAATGATTTTCCTTGGTGCCATGCCAATGATCGCTGGATTCATGAACTATGTCTTGCCTCTACAAATTGGGGCCAAAGACCTCGCTTTCCCAAGAATCAACGCCATGGGTCTTTGGCTGCTTGTGTTTTCAGCACCGCTCATTTTCTCAGGAATTTGGTCTGGTCAAGGAGCAGACATTACTTGGGTGATGTACCCTCCATACGCATCTCTTTCTGAGGCGAACCTCGGAGAAAGCTTGTCCGGGTATGGTGCGAACTTAGGTACGATTTCATTTATTTCTGGAATGGCTATGCTCGGTGCATCTTCAACACTCAGCGGTGTGAATTTCATTACAACCGTTTTCACCATGCGAGCCCCAGGTGTTTCTTGGATGCGAATGCCCCTGTTTACTTGGTCAGTTTTTATCAGCGTGTTTATGCTCTATATGTCACTGCCAGCCCTTATCATCGGTGTGTTCTTTTTGCTGTTTGACCACACACTCGGCACACATTTCTTCGTTGCAGGAGGTGACCCGCTTCTCTTCCAGCATCTGTTCTGGTTCTTCGGACATCCTGAAGTGTATGTTGTCATAGTGCCAGCCTTTGGTATTGTATCAGAAGTACTCGCCACTTCAGCACGACGGTCGATTTTCGGTTACAAATCGATGGTGTTTGCCATGGCGGGAATTGGTATTGTTGGATTCATTGTATGGGGCCACCACATGCTCACTTCTGGTATGGACCCATTCTGGAGGGCAGCATTCATGATCACAACAATGCTCGTTGCGATTCCAACCGGAGCGAAGATCTTCAATTGGCTTGCAACGCTCTGGGGCGGTTCTCTTGTGATGAAAACCCACACATTGTGGTCCCTCGGATTCCTCGTGACATTCACACTTGGCGGAATTTCAGGAATGTTCTTCCCTGTTGCAGGTCTTGATATCCACTTCCACGACTCCTACTTCGTCGTCGCCCACTTCCACTATGTGTTCATTGGCGGAACGGTCTTTGCACTCTTTTCAGGATTGTACTATTGGTACCCTAAGGTGACTGGACGTAAACTCAACGAAACCCTTGGATTGTGGCATTTCCTTATTGGATTCTCAGCATACAACGCTGCCTTTTGGCCAATGCACGCACTCGGCATCATGGGTATGCCACGACGAACCCACACGTACACGATTGAATCTGGATTTGCAGAATACAACATGGCCGTGTCCATCTTTGCTTTCATCTTCGGATTGAGCCAACTTCTCCTCGTGTGGAATATCATCTACTCTGGAAAGCGAGGCGAACCTATTGGTAAAGACCCATGGGGCGGTTGGTCACTCGAGTGGTCGACCACATCACCTCCACCAACACCATCCTTCCATGACATACCAACACAAGAAGACATGAACGCATTGTATGGTCATCACAGTGAAGCACCATCCCTCAAAGAAAAATTGTGGAAAGGTGAACCCAAGGAGGCGACATCATGAGCGAACACGGACACGGAGCAGATGTGGAAAATACCATCTGGATGAGAGCCGCCCTCTTTGGAACTATCTTCATGGTCATTGGTGTCCTTGCATACGGTGTCATGGGTGTTGGCGTCGCTAATGCTAAACACCAAGCATACGACGATGCTCACCATGAGTACGACAAAGCCAAAGAAGATCTCAAAGTAGCCGTATCAAATGGAGCAACTCAAGATGAAATCGCTCATTTAGAAGAACTCGAAGAAGAAGCACATCACCATTATGTCGAAGCACATCTTTCATATTTGACTTGGAGAACAGCAGGCGTCACGATACTGCTTATGTGTGTTGTCTATGCTCTATTCATTGGGTTTGGAGGTTTCATGAATTCGATTCAACCATCTGGCGATCATGGTGACGACCATGGACATGGTGATGAATATGGCCACGAGCATCATGGTTCTTCATCTCCGATTGTCTTTGCTCTCGGAATCATGCTCTTCTTGATGGGATTCCCGATGTTTGTTGATGCTGCAAAAGCCATGCTCATGACCGATGCAGGAGGTAGTATTGGAGACATGGGCCTGAGTCTGCTCGGACTCATCATTGTGGCCATAGGTGTTGCAAATTGGTGGCGAGAAGACTTGCCGTTTATCGGTCACGGTGAGCAAATTGCGACCTCACATCCTTTTGAGGGCCAACACATTCGAAAAGCAGGACTTTGGGTCTTTTTGATGTCTGAAGTCATGGTGTTCGCAACATTCTTCTCCTCGTATTTGAGAATGAGAACAGAATGGTGTACATATTGGCAAGTTCAAGATGGCAATCCTAACTGTTCTGCAGTCGATACACTCACAGCATCTGATTTCCTTCGACCCAACGGCGGTCAAATGGTGTTGGAGGATGGTACAATCATCGGGGGACAAGGCGATTTCATGACCTTGCTTCCTGGTGCAATCAACACATTTGCACTCATTATTTCATCCTACACCATCGTTCTCGCACTCAAGACCGCCAAGGCACACCACTGGGAAGCACCAAAAGGATTCATGGGCAAAATCATGCCCACCCAAAAAATTGCGATTCGAAATTATTTGATTGCAACCTTCATTCTTGGTTCCCTCTTCATCGTGCTCAAACTCATTGAATGGAGTCATCTCGTCGCCGAAGGATTTGATATTGGAACCCAAGCAGGTTCCATCTTTTACATCGCAACAGGAGCACACGGATTGCACGTCTTTATTGGTCTGCTTGTCATGCTCTACATGATTTTCAAAGCTGACACGGTAGGTTTCGATGAAGAAAATGGACAAGGTATCGAGTACTTTGGTTTGTATTGGCACTTTGTTGATTTGGCTTGGGTTGCAATTTTCCCAGCGTTTTATTTGTATTGAGGTGAAGAAAAATGGGCGATCATAAATTAATCATGGGCAAGGATATCTATTTCTGGAACTTCGTTGTTTTGATGATTTTCACTATTTTTGAAGTGGGAGCCGTTTACATCGAACTCGATTTGATGATTGTTTGGTCAATCCTCATCGGAGTTGGTATAGTCAAAGGCTATGGTATTGCAGCATATTTTATGCACTTGCGAGGCGACCCAATTATCTACTTGCGAACAGCACTGTTTCCAGTTTTGTTTGTATTGCTCATGCTTTGGGGTATTGGCTTGTCCAATCCCGGAGCCGTCACAGGACTTCCAGAATGGTGCACTCCAAATTGGGATTATGCTGGCAAACGCTGAGGGCAATACATGCTTCGCAAATTGGTTATCGTCGTATTAGCCTGCATTCTCCTCCTTTCCACAGCAGCACAAGCGGCGTTTATTGGCTACCAACTTAGTAGGCAACCAATTCAAAACTTTGTCCTCACCACTCAAAATGGTTCGGAGTACAATTTTGATTACGAATCGAACGATATCATCGTTGTATCGTTCATTTTTACACGATGCCCCGATGTCTGCCCAATCATTACCCAATCAATGAAATCAGTTGAACTCCTCCTTACCGAAGAAGAAAAACGACATGTTACCTTTATTTCAATAACAACAGACCCACAGCACGATACTCCGGAGATACTCGCTGAGTTTTCTGAAATGCACCAAGTAACATGGCCACACCTTACGGGCACCGAAGACGAATTACTCCCGATTTGGGCTACGTTTGGCATTGCTGTTCAAAATGTGTATCAAGATGATGAATTAGCTACCTTTCATCAGGATTTGCGTTCAAACGCCATTCTTGTTCAAGATCCAAATGGGACTTGGCAAAATTACATGATCGAGTTTGATGGTTGGACTTGGACTCAGGTGCTCGCCCAACGACTCGATATCGATGTCAATGCATCGTACAGTGAATACGGGCATTTTGTAACTGGTTTTGAAAATATCGAATCATCTGAAGATTGGTGGTGGGAACTACGTTATTGGAGTGATACATACGATACATGGGTCGTTTCAAACGAAGGAATCGACAGTCTTGATGTTCTTGAAACGCCGCATTTTGCATGGTTGCCTTCCTCTTCCAACCACAGCCTCTTGGACCAACCAGACCTCACATCTGTAGCAAGTATGACGCTCATGTACCCCAATGAGACAATGATTGAATCGAATATTTCATCTTGGAACGGCTTTGCTGCGACTGCTTCAGCACTTACGCACAATCAAATCAGTGCAGAGATTGTGTTCTCTCAGTGGGGGCATTATCTATCTTCAATTGACCAAACACCTACGGAAACAGAATCGTGGTGGTGGCAACTTGCAACATGGAATGAAACAACTACCACATGGGAAGAGTCTCAAGTTGGCATGGATGAAGTCAATGCAACAACACGAATGGCATGGATGCCATCAACAACGAACATATCACACGCCCCATCACCCTCTTCTTTTGGACAGGCCAACGAAGTTTGCGGTGGCCACGGATGGTTGATGGGTGAAAACGAAACCCTTCACTGCATGTGCGACCAAGGATACAGTTGGTCCGACTCGACCTCACTTCTTTGTGTTGAGGACAGAACTAAGAATTACACAATTGGGCACTCTACAGCAACCTACATTTTGGATACAGATCGTACACCAAGAGTGATGTGGGCGGGCGACCAATGGCTGCCGGAAGATTTTGTCAAAGATTTACGGACTCTCATGGAAAAAGAGAACACCCTCGGCGTTGGAGAATCCCCCTCATTACCAGGTTTTTCTCTTGCAAGCACCCTGCTTAGTTTTGTTTTGGCCCTCTTCATTTCTCAATATCGAATAGAGGAGCCAAGGGAAAGCCGTAAAAAATGATGTGATTTGGCTAATTTTACTGCGGTCGTCGCATAGCCTGGTATTGCGCCGGATTTGAAATCCGGTGTCCCCTGGACTCGGGAGTTCGAATCTCTCCGACCGCGCCACAACAAAAAAATGGAGGGAAGGGTTCTCAAACCCAATCATTTCTCATGTGTTCATGCGCCGAGGTGCACTGGCCTTCCTCATCCTCGCATCCATGGTGTTTGCAGGTTGTATTGGCCCCTCAGCACCTGACTGGGGGAAATCCACAGACGCAGTTCATGTCGAAAAAAACAGCGACGGAACCTATACGCTCACACCGTTTGCCACCACAAGTTCGAGAACATTGCCTTCAGTGGGTTGTGATACGGACAAAGATTCCAATTCAACAAACAACGGTGGGGTCGGATTTGAATTTACAGGGTACCTCGCCTCGAGTTTTCTCTATGATTCACATGAGGCCTTCGAAAAGTCGGTTGCCGATTCCGACAATCTTACGGTCATTCGCAAAAGTACCGCCATTTCCGTGGCTGTTCAAAGTATGAGTTTTGAACAAGCAGGAAGCATCGTTGCAGGCGAAGGTCCACGAATTGACCTCAAATCTTGGGAAGACCCACTTGCGCCCGACACAGGTGCGGGGAGTGTCGACCTCAAAAAATTTGAACTTGAAGAGGATTGGTATGTCCTTGGTCTCATCCCAACTTCAGAGAACATATTAGATGGCATGGTAGCATTAACCGAGTGGCATCAACCTGTAGCCATCACAGGCAAGATTGCCCCAGTGAACAGCAACCCAATTACTGCAAATTCAAATTGTGCATTATCATTCAAAGGTTCTCAAGGCAAGATCACACACTATGTGTACGTTGAGGAAATCGCCGTTGAAAGTGGAGTCATCTCCCAATCGGGCAACAACGCAGATGAATGGGTTCACGGTGATGTTGCATTCATTGGAGGGCGCGCTGGATATATCACCTCATTCCTTATCTTCGGTTTGGGTGGGGCAGTAGCAGCATTCGTGTTATCGAAGACCATGCTTCTCAAAGACGCCAAAGACCAAATGAAAGTCCTTGTGGGTGAAGCGGGTATGTCGAAGGTGGCAAAAGTCAAAACCGACATGAAAGTTGCTAAAAAAGAAGGTATGGAATCACCCGAAGAACGTTTGAAACGTCAGCGTTTACAAGCCGAAGAGAAGGCAAAAATTGAGCAACGCAAATCATCCACCATCCTTCCATCTGAGGGGGATAACGATGAACTTGGAGGCTTTGATTTAGATAGCGTTCTTGCT
Organism: Candidatus Poseidonia sp.; assembly: GCA_030827365.1. Taxonomy (GTDB): domain Archaea; phylum Thermoplasmatota; class Poseidoniia; order Poseidoniales; family Poseidoniaceae; genus Poseidonia. The sequence goes on from JAUREO010000009.1 coordinate 47,517, forward strand.
TCTGCTGGCAAATCATCTCGAAATTCTGGACCAGGTAGCCAAGCGCCAATCAAAAAATCCTCTTCGTCTGTGGTGGCAACAGAATTGCCATCCGTTGTTTCATCAACTTCTGCCCTTGATCCCGAACCAGCCCGCACTCGTGGACCACCTCCTTCAATTCGTTCCAGCACTGTTGCACAGCCTGAGCCAGTCGAACAGGAAATCAAGCGACAACCTCCTGTTCACCGACGACGTGTCGTGAAAAGTGAAGCAGAGACGTCCCACCAAGCCGATGCAGAACCAGAAGCAGAGCCCGTTCGTCGTGGTCCACCACAAAAGCAGACTCACGATGATGATGAGGACGACGATTTCTCAAATTTTTCATTCTGAAGGCCAATCAACCTCGGTTGCCCCACGAACAACGATTTGATTTCGATGCCACTCCAATGTAGCTGGTAATTGAATCAGTGGTTCACCATCGGCTTGAATATAGGTTGGTGGATGCAATGGTTGATCACTTGGAGTCCCATTTTTTGAGAGCGGCCAAAGTTCAATCTTCATGGCATCTTGCTGATAGATGCCCCATTTACCGATATGTTTTCCTTTTTTGACCGGCCCCATCAATTGCAACATTGCGAGCCTTGAAAGTTTAGGTGCGAAGACGACAAGTCCTTTTTCACGGGTTGGATACATTCCAGGGTTCACCTTATACCCGCCACCAAATGTTTCTCCAGTAGTTGCAGTAAACATCGTGATGTCGCCTTGCCATGGCGTGAGGTCATCAATTTGCATCTGAATTTTCCTGCGAGGCCAAACTGGAATGGTCGTTACGCCAAGATAAGTGTACTTTTTTGGACCCTTGAGCCATTTCGCTCGACGCAATTTTGCTCTTGAAATTGCAGAGGTGATTCCCGCATCGGATTCAAGAAACACCCAACGAACAATTCTTCCTTCACCATGTGGGCTTCCATCCCAGGGATTTTGTTGAGCAACTGGATATCCTTTTTCTTCATTACAAGCGAATCCTTCGAGCCTCCATGCACCACAATGACGGTCAATACCATGTTCCAAAACATCGATGGCTTGGTCGAGGTTTTTGCGAGAGATGTTGTTTGTAATGCAAAAATCGTTTCCAGACCCAAATGGGATTTGTGCCAAGATGAGGTCAGAACCTCGAATTCCGCTGGCGACCTCATGAGCGACTCCGTCGCCCCCAACCGAGACAACGACGGGAGGCTTTCCTTCTGCTTCTCCACCCTCACCATGCTCTTCCCAACGTGATCGAATCTCTCGGGAAAGATGTGAAGCATGACCAACATGTTGCGTCATGTACTCTTTCACCTCATGTCCATGTTGCTCAATTGCAGCCCGAATTTTTGGCCATTGTTTGCCACATCGGTAATCTCTGCTCGCAGGATTGACGATGCAGTGGAACAAACCCATGCCCGCCGCGTAGGCGTGTTGATGCTTGAATATTCTGTTAAGGGTAGTATGCAACATATCTTCAAGGAGGGGGTTGACGCGACTTCTATGAGCGAGTGGTCCGAGAATGAAACATCCTTCATGGCTCGAGCGCTCGAAATTGCCGAACGTGGTCGAACAAAAGTGAGCCCAAATCCTCTCGTGGGTTGTGTGCTTGTCAAGGATGGCAACATTATCGCAGAGGGTTGGCATGATCATCTCGGTGGGCTGCACGCAGAACAGATGGCGATACACGACGCTGAGGAGCGTGGCATTTCACCCAATGGTTCAACAGCCTATGTCACCCTTGAACCATGCAATCATTTCGGAAGAACTCCACCTTGTACCGAGGCTTTAATGTGGGCTGGCATCAAAGAAGTCGTCATTGCCCATGAAGACCCCAACCCCACCGTTCGGGGACAAGGAAGTCAAACGCTGATCGACGCAGGGATACATGTTCGAAACGGCTTGTGCAAGAAGGAAGCCCATGAACAGATGCTACCATTCATGCATTGGTGTGAGCATCGCAGACCACTTGTTACGGTCAAATTAGCACAAAATCTAGAGGGCTCGGTCGATGACCGGTCAGAGACATCGAAGCGATTTACATCTGAAGAATGCCTTAGGCACGTGCACGAATTACGGGCCGATGTCGATGCGATACTTGTGGGAGCGAACACCGTTGTCCGTGATGACCCACAACTGACGGTGCGTGGTATCAATGTCAAGAACCAACCTCTCCGCATCGTGATTGACCCGAATGGAAAGTGCCCGCCAAATGCAAAATTCACTCAGCAACAAGGGGATTTTTTGCACCTCACCACCTCCTTTACTTCGCTCGAATCATTACTCCATATGCTCGCTGACCAAAACATCCAGCGTCTTCTTGTCGAAGGTGGTCCAACAACGATTCAGGAATTTATGAAGCACGGCTTTGTCGACGAATTTTATCTCGTTCTTTCTGAAGAATCTCATTCGGAGCCATTTTTCTCAGGCATCGATGAGCAGACCCTTACCAAAAGTGGACTTGAAAAATTGAAAACGCTGAATTGGGGTATTGAAGAAGTGCATTACTTTCGTAAAATATGATTCAATCCATTTGATTCGGGACTCTTCGTTCTCTATGGAGATAATCATTCAAAATGATCCTCTCCGCATATTTGAGTTCTATATCTGGAAAGAATTTTTTCTTTTGTTGATCATCCTTGAGGCTCATCCGAAGGCTTTCGACCTTAATTCTAATTTTGCGTTCATTTGAAAAATAATCCACATTTCGGAGTAATTTCTCAATTTTAGAATGCGGTTGGTATTTTTTATTATGAATGGTTTCATCTTGCTGAGAACCCCCTTTCGAGGAAACATCTCCATAATCGTAGTCTCCTTCCATATCCTTTTTATTATGAATGGTTTCATCTTGCTGAGAACCCCCTTTCGAGGAAACATCTTCATAATCGTAGTCTCCTTCCATATCCCAATTCATAATTGCAACTGCCGGTTTTGGTTCACCAAAGTTTGAAATAAATTGTTCAAATCTTTTTTGTGCATCTACCAATGAAGGAATCGATTTCAAAATTGGATCGTTTTTGTATATACCTTTAAATTCATTAAAAAAATCCTCCGTCCATTTTCCTTTCACCATCACCACCGCTGCAACCAAATTTTTCCACCCCCTATTTCTTCCATGAACGCCTGCAAGAGGAGTTGATTGAGGTGGAATGATTGTATTATGATGTTGCTTCAATTCTTCGCTATAATACTGCCATGCTGCATTCATTATTCTTGAAATATATTGGCCATACGATTTTATTCCATATTCGGTTTTAAGACTTGGCTGAATTTCTTGAAACTCAGAATCTTGCGATGGTTTTTGATATTGCATTTTACGATAGGAATTGTCGAATGCACGTTGACAATTGTTCGCATAATCTTGATATCTTTCAAAGATTTTTTTTCTACGTTCAATATATGCTAATTTGAGGGGATTATCCTTCTGTAAAAGCATTTCAAGTGAGACATAATTGTCGTGAAATTTCATTTCTTCCTTTAGAATGATATTTTTCAACCTCTCAATTTCTG